>NZ_JBNHER010000314.1:0-143830 GCF_050015975.1 Dapis purpurea BLCC-M126
TTGTTAATTAAATAATTGTGGTTTAAAGCCTCCCCTTTTAAGGGGAAAAAGCGGTCGAGGAATGCCGAGGTCTCCCGCTCTTGCAGAGCCACGAACGCTTTTCATGTCGCGCAGCGTTAACGAAGTTGTGCGGAACGCTAAACGGCATATCCAATCGACCAAGAGAAGAGAAATGATATTTCCCAATCTTCAATTCCCGAAGGGTTTTAACCAGAGGTAATTATCAATTATCCATTATCCATTATCAATTATCAATTAATGAATCCCCATCTCCCCATTTCCCTCTATTCTCGAACTCAATTATAAATCTGATTCATCAGATTTTATTTCAGAATCACCAGATGGAGGATTTTGTAAATATCGCTTGACCAATGCTAGAACTTTTTTCGGTTCAACAGGTTTAGTCAAATACCCTGTAGCTCCTACCATTTTCGCTCGAACTCTATCTACAACTCCATCATTTCCAGTTAATATAACTATTGGTGTATTCTCAAACATAGGCACTCGTCGGAGTTGAGTACAAATTTCATAACCATTAGCAATTGGCATCATTAAATCTAAGAAAATTATATCTGGTTTAGCTTCAATAATCATGACCAATGCTTTAATAGAATCCTGGATTCCGAGAAATCTATAACCACCCTTATTCATAATTTTCTCTAATAGATAACACATCTCTTTACTATCATCTACACAAGCAATTAATGCTTGATATTTAGTAGAAGATGTTGATGTATCAATATCTGGCTCTAATCCAGGACTTCCTTTCAAACGTTTTTTATCTGGAACTTCCTGTAAATCAATTAATTTATTTTTAATATAAGGCATTAAAAATAAAGTTAACTGGCGCAAATCTTTGTTGACCAAAGCAGCAGTTTCTCGAAGCGAGTGTTTGGCATCGACTAACTTTTTAATTGTATTGTAAGAGTTGTTTTTTGCTACTTTTTGTAACTGTTTATCCTTTGTAATTGCAGGAACTAAATTAGGAGAATATGCAGCTAAATTTGACTTTTGCCACTCCAGCCATAACTTATTAATAGGAGGGAGAACATTTTCTACTTGAATCACTGTAGACATGATGATTAAAGATTTATCTAATCCTGTATCAGATAAATTATAGGTTAATTCTTGTTGAGATTGTTCCTGTAGAATATCAAATAAAACTTCTTTTAAATTTGCCAATACTACTGCTTTTACTTGAGGGGTAGTTAATGATTTTCGTCTGTATAAAACAGACATAATATGATAGTAATAACAAATAGCATAATCTCCTTCTCGAAACTTAATTTTGTCTAGAGAAATATTAGAACAAAATTGATGCCATATTTTGTGAAATCGCCGATTATAATGTGCCCCGCCTATAGCCCAAGCTAGACGACCTATACAGAAAAATAGTGTCCAAATTTGGCGAGAACTTTTTACTTCTAACTTGCCTGTAAATTGATTTGGTAGCTTATTGAGGACCGAGTTAAAAAGTTTATTTTTGCTACTTTCATTAGTGTTCATTTTTTTATACCAATTGCATACAAAATCAGGAATTAGACGGGATAAAATTTCAAACTATACAAATAAAATTGATCGTTATTTTTGCATTTACTTTATATTCCAAGCAGTGCTGAAAGGCGAGGTCTTTAAAGTAAAATAACACCCTGTTTTTTGCTAATAAATTTTCTGGCTAGGGAAAAAATATCAGAATAATTTTGACAACTATAATTCAAGGATTCAAAAAAATAAGTAAATTAATCATTTCATCTATCTATAATTATTTATATAATTCCCCGCTTCCTGTTTTACACTGAAAAAAATGAATGTTAAAGAATATCAATAAAATAATTTTAGAACTATCTAAATTAACTTTACCATAAGTTCTACTTAACCGAAATTAACTCACTTGGCCACAGGGTGAACTTGAGAAATTTGAGAAAGGTAAAATGGTAAAAAATACCTGTTAAGAGTATAAAATCTTAGACTCTTAAAGAAGGTTTTAGGTTTAATTGTGGGTAAAAAAACCTAACCCCCCATAGCAAAAATAATATTAAATGGCCAAAATCTATAGTCTTTAAATAACTGTTTTATCTCAAACCCAGAACTTGTATTGAATGAGGAGGTCTTCCACAATGAAAAATTCCTATTTTTACTTTAGCTATTTGACTGTTATGGCGATTACCATTTTGGCCATACCCAACATTATAATTGTCCCAAATGTATTAGCCCAAACTCCTGCCCCAGAGGTGGAAAATTCTCCAGAATCCTCTGCCCCTAAGACTAAGGCAGATAAATTGTTTAAAACAGGTGTGGAACAATTTCGCAGAGGAACATTTGATGAAGCTTTAGAAACCTATGAACAAGTTTTGACAATTCGTCAGGAATTAGGAGATCAAGCAGGAATTGGTCAAACCTTCAACAATATTGGGGATGTTTATATTAACCAAAGGGAATATTCAGAAGCTTTAGACGTTTTGCAGAAAGCTTTAACTATTCGTCGCCAGATCAATGATCGCTCTGGTATAGCAGAAACTTTAAATTTAATTGGTTTTGTTTATCAGCGACAGCGGGAGTTTTCCCAAGCTTTAAATTTGCATCAAGAAGCTTTAGATATTTCTCAAGGGATTAACGATCGCTCCAAAGAAGGAGAGTCATTGCATAATATTGGTGCAGTTAAAGCAAGTCAGAGGCAACTTGAGCAAGCACTAGAATTTTACCAAGAAGCACTTACCATCCGGGAAGAAGTAGGCGATCGCCGAAACCTTGGTCGCACTCTTAATAATATGGGAGTAGTCTACTTTAATCAAGGGAATTATGACAAAGCTTTGGAAACATATCAAAAAGCTCTAACTGTCCGTCGAGAAATTAATGATAGTGCTGGAGTTGGGAGGTTATTAAATAATATCGGTTTTGTTTATCGGCAAAAAGGTGAAAACTCTGAAGCTATCAAATATTTCCAGCAAGCGGTTGCCATGTTAGAAAGTGTTGGTGACCAAAGAAGTGTAGGGCGAATTTATGGTTTTATTGGGGCACTCTACCAAAAAGAAGGAGAGGAAAGTCAAGCATTAATAGCTTATGAAAAAGGGTTAGAAGCTGCTAAAGTTGCCAAGGATAAAACTGGGCAATTAGAAGCTTTAAATTATTTGGGTAATGCCTATTATGAAATAGGAGAAAATACCAAAGCAAAATCAACTTATGAAGCAGCTTTAGTATTTTATCAAGAAGAAGAAGACCGCGCGGCCGAAGGTAAAACGATGGTTGGTTTGGGAAAAGTTTATGACCGTTTAGGAGAAAATCAGAAAGCCAAACAAATTTTACTAAAATCTTTACCAATTAATCAGAAAGTAGGAGAAAAGTCAGTTATTGCTGCAAACATGAATGCTTTGGGAGAAGTTTATTATACTTCTGGGGATTATTCTATTGCTCTAAATTACCACAAACTTGCTTTAGATAATTTACCCAAAAAAGAGGATAAAAATGCTGTTGCTATAGCTTATCAAGGAATGGGAGATTCTTTATTTCAACTAAAACAATATCCTCAAGCTTTAGAAAATTTAGAGCAAGCATTAGCCATATATCAAGAAATTGAAAAAACAGCAAAAGCAGGTAAAATTTATGGACAGTTAGGCACAATATTAATCGCCCAAGAAAAACCAGAGTTAGCAGTAGTTTTTTACAAACAAGCTGTTAATATCAATGAAACTATGCGGAGTCAGGAAAGTCAGAAAAGTTTATTAGAAAATCCTGAAACAGTTTATCGGAATTTAGCAGATTTACTATTACAACAAGAACGTATTTTTGAAGCTCAACAAGTTTTAGATTTGCTGAAAATTCAAGAATTAGATAATTATATCGGCAATGTTACAGGTAATGAAGTAACAGCAAATGGAATAAAATTGCTAGCTGCGGAAGAAAAAATTCTGGCTGAAGGTGCAAAAAATATTTTAAATCTGGAGATTGATAAAAATAATCTCAAAGCTGATTTGTCACAGTTCAAGAGTCTACAAGCAAAATTGCAAAAGTCACCCGAAGCAGCACTATTTTATCCATTGATTTTACCAGAAAAATTAGAATTGGTATTAATCAAAGCAGATGGGGAACCAATACACAAAACTGTAGAAGTAAAAGCAGAAGAAATTAACGAAGCGATCGCTGACTTCCGCCTAACAATTTCTAACCCCATTGGAGATATTAAAAATTCTTCCCAAAAACTCTATAATTGGTTAATCAAACCAATAGAAAATGAATTAACTAAAGCAAATATTAATACAATTATTTATGCGCCAGATCAGCAACTACGTTATCTACCTTTGACAGCACTTTATGATGGAGAAAAATGGTTAGTAGAACGTTTTGGTGTAAATAATATTATTGCAGCTAGTCTAACAAATTTTGAAACTCAACCCAAAAATCAACCTCGTGTATTAGCAGCAGCTTTAACCGAAGGTAAATATCAAGTTCAGATAGGCACTCGCCAAGTTCAGTTAAGACCAACAACAGGAAAATTAGTCGAAAATTTAGCAGAAACAATTCCAGGAACTAGAAAGTTAGTTAACAGCGAATTTAGTTCACAAACAACAATTAATGATTTTAATAACTACAATATTGTACATTTAGATACCCCCGTTGTATTGTTAACAAAACAAGAAGGAAATGGCAAACCAGAAGACTCTTTTATCTTATTTGGAGATGGCGATCGCATTACTTTGCGCGATATAGAAAGTTGGTCATTTGAAATAGATTTGGTAGTATTAAGTGCTGCCGAAACTAATATTAGTGGGCGAATGGGTAATGGAGAAGAAATAGTTGGTTTGGGTTATCAAATGCAAAATGCAGGAGCAGAAACAATCATAGCTTCTTTATGGAGAGTTAATGATGATTCAGACCAATTAATGAATACTTTTTATACAGTTTTGCAAGAAGGAAAAAGTAAAGCAGAAGCATTACGCGAAGCTCAAATAAATATGATTACTGGGAAGGATAAAGAAGGAAGTAATCCTTATTATTGGTCATCATTTATATTAATGGGAAATGGATTTTAAGGAAAGGGAATAGGGAATAGAGAAATGTTCTAATGGTACTTAGAGATTTTTTGAGATAAAAACTGCTTCAAAGTCATTCTAGACAAGGGAAGTACCTCAACGCACTAAAAATGGCTAAAACCCGTGCTTATAAATGATTTATACCTTTGCAACCTCAAAAACTATCCCTGTCTATCTTTAAGCTTGTTTTATATAGAATCCGGTTATACCAATTTGATAAATGTTTGCTACAAATGGTAGAAGTAAGGAAGAAGCAAGAAGCAAGAAGGAAGAAGGAGGAAATATTGAAAAAAAGGGGGAAATGATAGATATAACTATCTCACATGAATTAGAGTAGCTATTTTTCAGCACATCCGATCAGGGGCTACCTTTTCGTAGCATTCTTTTTTCAAAGTGGTATTATATAGTATATGTTCATAATTCTATCCACACTTCAATCTCCGCATCTCCGCATCTCCGCATATCCCCATCTCCCTATCCCCCAACTATATAACAAGTATTCAACCTGAGCTTATATACGGCTATTTTGTGTAAGTCCCCCTAACGTATTTGCGTAGCGCTATATATGTAATTAGAAACTCGGGTAATTTCAATAACCGGGTTTTTTTGTGCATAACCTCGAATGGATTAGATATATGTTAATGCAACAAAAGTTGAGGTTGCTTCTCAATCTGGGGATGTTCCTACTGTAACTGATATTAGATTTTGTCATGTTGATAAATCACAGTCTGCAGGAGTAGCACCCCTACCCTGTGCTTACCCCATCTGGGTAATAGGGGAACCACATAAGAATTGCCCCTAGAATTTCTTAATGCAATAACTTGGAGGTCTAATTGTAACTTTTTTTTACAGCATCCATAATTCCTGAATAAACTCTCTAGTTATTCCTAAAATTTAAGTATAAACGGACTGACAAAACTTAAAATTTAATCCCTACCTAAAAGTTATGTTTGATTTAGAGCTTGCTGAGAACAAAAATATTCTACAATTGGTAAACGATACTGATACTATCAGTAATTTCATACCCGATGAGTTAAACAACTATAACCAATTTTCTTCAGCAACAGATATTTCACCAGAGTTAATTCCTTCAGAAATAACAACTCCACGAGAAGTAGATAAATTAATATTATCCCCACCAGTAGGAGTAGATAACCTTACTTATTACCTAGAATCTGATACTGAATTTAGACCAAACCAAGATGCAATCGATCCACTCACTGGAATACCGAGTACTTCCGAAAGAACTGCCAATCAATTTAACCCCACACCACAATTTGATAACGATCTAATAAACGCTCGTAATATTGGAATTTTGAATGGTAATCAATTTTGGCAAGATTTTGTAGGTACTTCCGACTTTGTAGACTATTATCGTTTCGAGCTAAATACAACCAGTGACTTTAACCTATTTTTGTCTGGTTTAAGTGCAGATGCAGATGTCACCTTGTTACAAGATAACAATAACAATGGTTTAGCAGATTTTGGAGAAACTATAGATTTTTCCGATGCTGCTGGCAACACTTCTGAAGAAATTAATTTGTTTAATCTAGATCCTGGTACTTACTACGTTGAAGTCAGTCAATACAGTGGAGATACAAATTATGACCTAACTCTCTCAGCAACACCCTCTGTAAATGTACCCCCTCTAAATAACGACAACGACCTAACAAACGCTAGTAATATTGGAGTTTTGAATGGTAATCAATTTTGGCAAGATTTTGTAGGTACCTCCGACTCTATAGACTATTATCGTTTCGACTTAGATACAACCAGTGACTTTACCCTATTTTTGTCTGGTTTAAGTGCAGATGCAGATGTTGAATTGTTACAAGATAGCAATAATAATGGTTTAGTCGATTTTGGAGAAACTATAGATTCTTCAGTTGCTTTTGGCAACACTTCTGAAGAAATTAATTTGTTTAATCTAGATCCTGGTACTTACTACATTGAAGTAAGTCAATACAGTGGAGATACAAATTATGACTTAACTCTCTCAACAAGACCTTCTATCAACACTCTAAACAGCGATCTAGACCTAATAAACGCTAGTAATATTGGAGTTTTGAACGGCGAGCAATTTTGGCAAGATTTTGTAGGTACCTCCGACTCTGTAGACTATTATCGTTTCGATCTAGATACAACCAGTGACTTTAGTCTGTTTTTGTCTGGTTTAAGTGCAGATGCAGATGTCACCTTGTTACAAGATAGCAATAACAACGGTTTAGTCGATTTTGGAGAAACTATAGATTCTTCAATTGCTGCTGGTAACACTTCTGAAGAAATTAATTTGTTTAATCTAGATCCTGGTACTTACTACGTTGAAGTCAGTCAATACAGTGGAGATACAAATTATGACCTAACTCTCTCAGCAACACCTTCTCTAAATTCTGGTGGTTTTAGTAGTATCGATGGATATGGTTTAGTTGATGCCAATGCAGCAGTTGCTCAAACTATTGGCGCACCTTTCTTTCCTGAAGTTGTCGATGTCAATAACTGGGATATAGAACAAATTAATGCTCCTGAAGTCTGGAATCAAGGTTATAGCGGACAAGGTATTGTAGTAGCAGTCATAGATAGTGGAGTTGACTACAATCACTTTGATTTAGCTCCTAATATCTGGATTAATACAGATGAAATTCCTAATAACGGTTTTGATGATGATGGCAATGGATATGTAGATGATATTAGAGGATGGGACTTTTTTGATAATAATAATGATCCAATGGATTTAAGTAGTCATGGCACTCACATTGCAGGTACGATCGCTGCACAGCAAAATAGCTTTGGAGTAACAGGAGTTGCACCTAACGCTCAGATTATGCCAGTTAGAGTGGGGAATGACAGTTTTGATCATTTAGACATTGCTTCTGGTATTTATTATGCAGTTGATAACGGTGCAGATGTCATTAATTTAAGCTTAGGGAGCAATTTTTCTGCAACTATTCGGGATGATGCGATTCGTTATGCGATAGAAAGAGGAGTTGTAGTAGTTATGGCAGCAGGTAATGATGGTAGTAGTTTTCCTGAATATCCAGCAGCTAATGCCGATCAATGGGGAATTGCTGTTGGAGCAACAGATATTTTAGGGAGAATTAATGATGCATCCAACCGTGCTGGTTCAACACCACTAGATTATGTTGTTGCTCCTGGAGAAGATGTCTATTCAACTCTTCCTAATAATAATTTTGGCTCTAAAAGTGGTACATCAATGGCAACTCCCCATGTTGCAGGTGTCGCTGCTTTGATTTTGAGTGCTAATCCTTCTTTAACTCGTGAGCAAGTGGAATATATCATTACGACTACAGCAAATCATAACCAAGTCTTAGACATCTCTAGTGCAGGATGACGGAAATAAGTGACCAGTAACAAAATACTCAAAGTCTTACCAATCAAAACTTCTGAATTCAGAATTCAGAATTCTGACTTCCGCGTAGCGGTACTAGAGATTATACCAATTACCATAAACTTTGCTATACTTGGATTTTCTATTTCTAAATATTATTTGTTGGAGCAAATACTTGATATTTGGTAACTTCAGTTATGAAAGAAAGTTATTTTTGCCAGCTTCTAAGTATAGCAAGATTTTTGAGAATTGGTATTACATCAGTAGGGACGTTCCATTGAACGTCCCTACATTTCTTTTTCCCAAATATAGCAGTGCCTAATGATGTATAAGTCTTGACTTCTTTAAAAGAGTATCAAATTGCTTCATATAGAGTAAAATACTGCATAACCTTGAGGAAGATAGAAATATATGTAAATCAAAGGGATAATAGCTTAGTATTAAACCCAACTTATTAAGAGAGAAAAATTATCGTACAATTAACAATTAACCATGAGTATTATTTATTGAGCTGATTTATTCTTTATGGGTACTATATCTAAATACTGGAGACATATTAAAATTAACAGTTCTGGTTCCCGCCAAATTCTGGAAATTGCGGAGGCTAAAGAATTTTTTACCTCAAATTTTCCAGAATATTTAACAGCTAGTGACGTTCCAGATATTAAAATTCAGCGTCAACTTTTAGCATGGATGGGAGATAATTCAGATACTAATCCAGAGATAAATCCTTTATTAGCAGAACGCTGTTTACTATGTTTTATATCTTGTCAAATTGAAGGAGTTTGTCAACAGTTAGCTGCTAATTTTGGTAAAAATCATGGCTTTATTAGCCGGGATTTATTCCCTTACGTTTTGACCGATGATGGCAGAATCTCTAGCCAGAGAAAACAAACTTATGCTCCATCTTTTGCTCAAGAAATTCTCCAAAGTTTTGACCCAAATCAAGGCAGTTTAGCTACCTGGACAACTAGAAAAGTCAAACAGCATTCTGACCTAAATAATTTCTTACTAGAATGTGGAGTTTATTTAATTAGTGATTGGGCACTGCTGAATGATACTCCTCCTAAACAACTAGAGAAAATTTTTTCAAGCTTTTATAATTTGACCACTTGGGAAACTCAAGAAAGCCTGAATATTCTGTCAAGTTATCACTCTATTTATCGGGCGGAACGTCGTCAACAACGTCTCTCAAGATCGGGAAAAAAATGTTTACCACCAACTACAGAACAATTAGAAAAAATTGCTCAATTAATAGAAACTAAAACTGGTCAAAAAAGTTCTCCAAAGATATTGATGAATAAACTACAAAATCTGGCTTCTCAACTAAGAGAGTACCGAATTTATGTGAGAAAAGGTTCTCTACCCACAATTCCATTAGATACTTCTAAAAATCAATCTTTAGCTAATAAAATTTCTCTCTCTCAAGAAACAGATACTATAGATGAAGAAAATGAATTTTTGACTAACTATAGACAACAATTTATTCAAAGTTTAGATGCTGCTATATCTGAAGTAACAGATGTTTGGAGTAAATTACTGAAAGGCAAAAAATCATCAAAATCGGAACAATTTATCCAGGCATTACATCTATATCATTGTCAGGGAAAATCCATGACAGAAATTGCTAAAGATGTGGGATTAAAAGCCCAATATCAAGTAACTCGATTACTGAAATTAAAATCATTTCGGGCTGATATTCGGCAAAAATTGTTAATTATTTTGCACAATCGGATCTTAGAACTTGCTAAAGATTACACAAATCCACAAAGCTTAAAAACTCTAGATCGACAAATAGAAATTGCTCTAGATGAACAAGTTAATCAAATATTTCAAGAAGCCCAAGCTGAAGGTTATACATCTGGTCATCATTATACAGAAAGCTTATTTGCTAAAAGAGTTTGTACCTATTTAGATTTAGTTAAAAAATAACTATTTCGACCACATTCTTAAAGATAGAAAATCTTAATGAAGTCAGAAGTTGTTTTTGTAACGGGAATTTATTAAGTCAGAAGGCGCGAATTCAGAAGTTATAAATTAAATTATTACTTTTAACGAATAACTGATTAAAAGGCGGGGTTAAAGATCCAATTATTTTGATAAAAGAACTGAGTATAGAGGAAAAATTACAATGAATAACCAATTAACTAACACCTTAGAATCTCTCCTAGATTTTCAGCCTATTTCTACAGAATCTATACATCTATCATTAGACAAAATTGACCAAGCTATCCAAATCAGCAATCAAATTCCTAATGAATCAAGACAATGGGAAACGTATTTGAATTCTTTGGCATTATTTGGATTTGAAGAATGGCTAGAACAAAGAGATACAGATTTAACAATTAATTCAGACGATTCTTCGATTTTTAACCCAATTATCTCTAATTCAATTACCGCAGTTTGTCATCTTAATGTTAATCAGTTTCAAGTCTGCTTAATTACTACAGGTAGTTTTATAGATGAGGAAATTAGTATACCTAGAGCAGTAGTAGACTTACCAGAATTCAGCCATCATTTATATGTAGTGATGGAAGTACAAGAAGAACTAGAAACAGTAGTAATTTATGGTTTTATTTCTTATGCAGATTTAATTCGCTATAAAACACAGGTTAATCTACTCCCTGATGAGGACTGGACTTATCAAATTCCCTTAACTTGCTTTGATACAGAAATTGATAATTTATTACTTTATTTTCGTTGTTTAGATTTATCAGAAACTACTTTGCCAGATGTACAAACTAATTCCCAAAATTTAGCTGTAGCTAAACCTGAAATTACAAAATTATTACCTCAGTTATCCACACAAAATTTATGGGAATTTATTACCTGGGAACAAGGAAAAATCCTCCTTACTAATTATGAGTTATTAAAATGGATATATGATTGGCAATGGCAAAAATTAATAGAGTCAGAAAATATCCCAGATAATTTAGTGGAAATTGCAGAAAATCAAGAAAATTCACTAAATTATTTGAAAAAATATTTGCCAGACTTACTTAATATTTTAACTGAGCCAACAATTAATGTAGGGCGGTGGCTAAGAAACGAATTAGATAATTTTGCCAATCAATTATCCTGGGTTTTATTACCAGAATTACCAGAATTATCTCCCATGAGAGGAACATATTCTCCTACAGAAGAAATTCAAGCAATTATCAGAGAGCTACCAGAAAATGGCGCAGATATTCCTGCCCATGCGAGGGGTGCTTATCAAGATTTATTGTTAGGTGGGATTCCTTTAAGATTGTATGCTTTAACCTGGTCTTTAGTTTCAGATTCAACACCAGAATGGATGTTATTGTTGGTATTAAGTGCCCCGATAGGAATGAGTTTACCAGAGGGGATAAAATTACGGATTAGCGATACAACAGGAATTTTAGTTGAACAGAAATTAAATTATGATGAGGATGATTTTTATTTATTTGCTCATGTCGTGGGAGGTTTGAATGAGAAATTTATTGCTACAGTGTTTTTAACACCAGAAATTCAAGAGACTTTACCTCCTTTTGGATTTTATCCTGAGTCTTAGGGTAATTAATTAATGGATAATGGATAATTGATAATTGATAATTGATAATTACATCTGCTTGAAACCGTAAGGGAATTGAATATAAGGAAATATCCTAGTACCGCTACGCGGAAGTCAGGATTCTGAATTCAACCCACCCCCGCCCCTCCCAGGAGGGGAGCTGGGAGGGGAAGTTAGAAGTTTTGATTGGTAAGGCTTTGAGTATTTTCTCACTGGTAACATATTTGCGTCATCCTGTACTAGTACTTTTCTCTCATTCTTTTCACGAAGCCTTTCCGCAGGAAATGGAAACCTCAACAATGAGCACTCGATGCGTGACTTCCGTGAAACTGTATAATACCACTTTGAAAAAAGAATGCTACGAAAAGGTAGCCCCTGATCGGATGTGCTGAAAAATAGCTACTCTAATTCATGTGAGATAGTTATATCTATCATTTCCCCCTTTTTTTCAATATTTCCTCCTTCTTCCTTCTTGCTTCTTGCTTCTTCCTTACTTCTACCATTTGTAGCAAACATTTATCAAATTGGTATAATATATGTCAAATAATCCCTTGAAACTATTATATAATTAAATTTTTATGTCTATCAAATCTTAATGCATCACTTTTGAGTTCCGTGAAACGGTATAGTATTCAAAAATAAGCAGGGTAAGGAAGAATTTAATTTCCTACTCTCCCAACTCCCTCTCTCCTTTTCTTAGTCAGAGAGTAGCATTGATCTGAAAAATCTGCATAACCTGCTCACAGTCGGAAATACTAAAGTTTACAACCGAAAAATTACAGTATTCTCCTGGAGAAACTACGATGGTATGCAGTAATGTCCATGAAACTAAATTACAACAACTAATTCAAACAGGCGATCGCTTATTTGATCTAGGAAAATTTGAAACTGCTTTAAAAACTTTTCAGGAAGCTTTAGAAATTGCCCTAACTGATGAGCAAATACTCAAAATTTTCAACCGAATAGGATTAGTTTATCGCCGTTTAGGAAACTATAATTTTGCTTTAAAATATCTCAAATTAGCTTTACATATTGCTAAAGAAGTTGGCAATCAATATCAGGTTTTAATGATTTTAAATGATATTGGTGAAACTCATTCTCTGTCTATAGAATATAGTATTGCCTTAAGATACTATGCTAAAGCTTTAGAAATTTCTCAAAACTCTTCTAACTTAGTAGGTATGGGTATAACTCTCAATCATTTGGGGGAAATATATAACTTACTAGGATTATTTGACCAAAGTCTTAACTGTTGTCAAAAATCTATGGATATTTTCTATAAGGTTGAAAGAAAATCAGTGTTAGATAAATTAACTGCCCAAATTAATATCGCTCTAGCACTTCATAGTATAGGAGAGGCTTATTTATGGCTTGGTCAAGATACCCAAGCTAGAGAAATACTGGAACTTACTTTAGCTATTCGTCATAAAATTTGTAAAGTTATTTTTAAGCACTTTAGTAAAATTCCCAATGATTTAGATAAAAATATTCTGCATAAGGCTTGGTTTAATAGTAAAAAATCACCTCAAAAATTACCAATAATTCAACAAGAAGATATTGACTTCACTCAAAGTATTATCTCCCAACATGGAGCAGATTTAGCTAATACTATGAATTTAATCGAAAAAGTTTATCACAACTTAGGTCAATGGAAAAAAGCTGATGAGTGCCGTCAACAAAAAATTAAAATTTTGGAAAATTGTAGCGATAAATCTCTAGTCTACAATGTCTATATTCTGCCATTTTATTTGAGATTTAATTATCATCACAACTAGAAAATATAGTTAGATCTGCTAATTAATATTATTAACCATAGCTAATAAGATGTATTTTCCTGTTGATCCAGTTGCCAATATCTACTCAAAATTTTCCATTCTACATAATATTTTATCTGTCTGAGATTGACTTATTCCTAAAAATTAAAAATATTAATATAGATTAATTAATATTAATAAAATTAAAGCATACAAAGTAGTAATATTACCAATAAAGAGTTAGGTAATATTACTCTTAAAAACAGGATTTAGCCATAATGGCAATGGATATAATTTACTTATACCAATTCACTTTAGAGATGTCACAAATAGTTTCAAACTACATAAGTGAAATAATTTCCTGAAATTACTGTAGTGTTCAAGTTTTGAGCCTGTAAAATCTTAATGCATGACTTTGAACTTCCGTGAAATGGTATTATCTCCTACCTAAAACTGATTTGTAGCCAAATTTCTTCAATTTGTATAAGCTGTGTATCAGTCAAAAAACTAACTTTCATCAGGGTAACTACTATGAAACCTCATTCTAACTATCAAAATGAATTAAAAGCACTCTATCAAAAAGGCGATCGCTTCTACAGTTTAGGTCAACTAGAAACCGCATTAAAAATATTTCAAAAAGCCTTAGAAATCACGAAATTAATTAATAGTCCTGGGCAAAGACTTGATATTGTCTATCGTCTGGGATTAGTTCACTGTAGGATAGGAGAATATATCAATGCTCTTAACTATCTAAAACTAGCACTAAAATTAGCAAAAAAAATAGGAGATGAAGCCAAAATTGCCACTATATATAATGAACAGGGAGAAATTTATTATCTTTTAAAAGAGTATGCTAATGCCTTCCAGTCTTATTCAAAAGCTCTGACAATATTTCAGAAACTCAAAGATATAGTAGGTATTGGTAAAACAATTAATTATATTAGTACAATTTACAATTTAAGCGGATTATCAGCTCAAGCTCAAGAGTATTCTCGTCAATCTTTAAAGATTTTTCAAAAGCTTGATAAATCAGGAAAAATTGATAAATTTACAACTAAAATCAATGAATCAACTGCACTTCATAACATGGGAGAATCATATTTTCTTCAGGGTAGACCTTGCCAAGCTAAAGCTTTTTTAGAAATGGCTTTAGATATTCGGCAAAAACTGTGGGAAGATTCCTTAGAACGGCTAGAATTAATGGAAGATTATGTTCCAAAATTGGAGAAAAATCAAAATTATAACTATATGTATCCTCAAAAAATGTCAACTTACGACTATAAAGAAAAAGATGGATTTCACAGAAGTATTTTTGCTCAATATGGTCAGGATTTAATACAAACTATGAGCTTAGTAGAGAAAGTTTGCCAAGATTTAGGTAACGAGCAAAAAGCAAATAACTATCATCAACAAGCTGTGGAAATTCAGGAAAAAGTTAATAGTGATTTTTGCTCAGTAACAAACTAATTTAATTAATAGGGAGTAGGGAGTAGGGAATAGGGAGTAGGGGAGTAGGGAAGTAGAAAATAAGAAAAACAACTGTACCTCATTAGACATCTCTAGAAAAGAGGGAACAGGGAACAGAAAGAAAGAATAGATAATTTCTGGATGATAATTGATTTGATTTTTAATTTTTGGAGATGTCTATTAGTTTGAGAAAGGCTATAATTATTTTCGATTTACTATTGTAGGGAGGTTCCATGAAACCTCCCTACACTCTTTTTTGGGGATATCTAAAAATCTAACAGTAAAATAAAAAGGTCTGTAATTTTCTCCCAAGATTTTTGACTCCTACCTCCAGTCTTATCTTTTGGCCAAAAGATTGATAAAATGTTTAACAGTAATAAATAAATTACAATATGTCTCAACAAAATACAGAATATCAAACAGGATTAGGAGAGGCAATCGCTCAGATTCCAGTATCCCTAAACCCAGAAACTATTTTCAAAACTCAACTTACAGAACTAAGAAAGTTTCTTAAGGCAGACCGCGTGGCCCTATTGCGTTTATATTCTCAGTTAGATGTGGCAGGAGAATTTGTTTGTGAAAATGTTGGAGATAGTTGGAATTCTTTATTAAATCTGAAAGTTGAAAATAATTGTTTTCCTGACTATCAAAAAGAGGGTATTCAGGCAGTAACAGATATTGATGCGACCCAAATAAGTGAATCTCATGCCCAAATATTACGAGAATTTCAGGTAAAAGCTGATTTAGTTGTTCCTGTATTCAAACAAGATGATGCCACAGAAGTAACTGTACCTGAACTCTGGGGACTGCTCTGCATTCATCAATGTAGTAGTCCTCGAAAATGGCAAGACTTGGAGATTGAATTTGCCCAGAAAACAGCCGAAAACTTGGCAGTAATTATTAGAAATACAGAACTTTTAGCAGCAGCACATTATCAAGTAGAACAACAAAAAACTCTAGCAAAAGTAATCAAAAGGATTCGTACACCTCTAAGTTTAGAAGAAATTTTCCAGGTTACTGCTACAGAAGTACGTCAACTACTTCAAGCAGATCGGGTTGCCGTATTTCGTTTTTATCCAGAAAGAGACTGGGAAGGAGAATTTGTTTCCGAAGATGTAGCAGATGAATGGGAGTCAGCTTTGGCAGCTAAAGTATATGACCATTGTTTCGGCGGAGAATTTGCTGTTCACTATCAAGAAGGTAGAGTACAAGCAGTAGAAGATATCTATGCAGCAGGATTAAGTGATTGTCATATAGAAATTTTAGGACGATTTCAAGTCCGGGCAAATCTAGTTGTACCTCTACTTAAGGGTACAGAACAAGGAAAATTATCGGAACTTTGGGGTTTGTTGTGCATTCATCAATGTAAAAACCCCCGTCATTGGCAAGACTACGAAATAGATTTTGTCCAACAAATAGCCGATAATTTTGGTGTGGCACTACAACAAGAAAACAATTTTAAACAGCTTGAGGAAAACGCAATACAGCTAAGTATCAGTGTAGAACAACAAAAAACTCTAGCAAAAGTAATCAAAAGGGTTCGTGCGACTCTAGATTTAGAAGAAATTTTCCAGGTTACTGCTACAGAAGTACGCCAACTACTTCAAGCAGATCGGGTTGCCGTATTTCGTTTTTATCCAGAAAGAGACTGGGAAGGAGAATTTGTTTCCGAAGATGTAGCAGATGAATGGGAGTCAGCTTTGGCAGCTAAAGTATATGACCATTGTTTCGGCGGAGAATTTGCTGTTCACTATCAAGAAGGTAGAGTACAAGCAGTAGAAGATATCTATGCAGCAGGATTAAGTGATTGTCATATAGAAATTTTAGGACGATTTCAAGTCCGGGCAAATCTAATTGTACCTCTACTCAAGGGTAAAGAAGCAGGAAAATTACCCGAACTTTGGGGACTACTCTGCATTCATCAATGTAGTAGTCCCCGTCATTGGCAAGACTACGAAATAGATTTTGCCCAACAAATAGCGGATCATTTTGGTGTGGCACTACAGCAAGAAAAGAATCTCAAACAAGTTGAACAACAGGCAACAGAACTAGCTATTAGCAGAGAAAAGGAAAAGTCAACCGAACGTCAGAAAATAGTGAGTGAGTTGTTTGATAAAATTCGCCTTTCTATGGATCTTAAGACAATTTTTGCTACTGCTACTCAAGAAGCAAGACAACTGCTACAAGCGGAGCGAGTGGCAATATATCAGTTATTTCCTGATTGGAGTGGGGAATTTGTTGCCGAGTCTTTTGCACAAGGATGGACTCCTCTAGTCGGAGTTAAACCAATTATTAATGATACTTTTTTAGCAGAAAATAAGGGTGGACGGTATGTCAACAATGAAACTTTAGCTATTGATAATATCTATAAAGCTGGTTATAACGAGTGTCATATTCAACTTTTAGAACAGTTTGGAGCTAAAGCTTATGTAATTGCACCAATTTTGCAGGGAGAAAAACTTTGGGGTTTACTGGCAGCTTATCAAAATTCGGCTCCCCGTCATTGGCAAAGGGATGAAGTAGAGTTGCTAGCTCAAATAGGTACTCAGTTAGGGGTAGCTCTACAACAAGCTGAGTATGTTCAGAAACTTCAGGAGCAGTCAACACAACTTGCTACCAGAGCAGCAGCAATGGAAAAATCAGCAGAACGCCAAAAAACTCTAGCTACAATTGTTGATAAAATTCGTCAGTCTCTGGATATTGAGACAATTTTTGAAACAACCACCCAACAAGTACAAAAATTACTAGATGCAGACAGAGTTGTTATCTACCGCTTTAATTCTGATTGGAGTGGGGAATTTGTAGCTGAGTCAGTAGCTGAAGGTTGGAATTCCTTAATACAGCAGCAAAAAGAAAATCCCGAAATTAAGGAAAATGTTAGTCGATGTTCCGTGCAGGAGTTGGCAAATCCCCATATTGATACTTATATGCAGGAAACTGAGGGCGGGGCTTTTGCTAAAGAATTAGTTTATCGTATCTGCAACGATATTTATAATGCAGGTTTTAGTGACTGTTACATTAAAGCATTAGAGTCTTATCAAGCTAGATCTTATGGCATTATTGCGATTTATCAGGGAGAAAAACTTTGGGGTTTGCTGGCAGCTTTTCAAAATTCTGGTCCCCGTTATTGGCAAAAAGATGAGGTAGATTTGCTAGCTCAAATAGGTACTCAGTTAGGGGTAGCTCTACAACAAGCTGAGTATGTTCAGAAGGTTCAAGAGCAGTCAAAACAACTTGCCATTAGAGCAGTAGCAATGGAAAAATCAGCAGAACGCCAAAAAACTCTGGCTGCAATTGTTGATAAAATTCGCCGATCTCTCAATATTAAAACAATTTTCCAAACAACTACCCAAGAAGTACAACAATTATTGGATGCAGACAGAGTTGCTATCTTTCGCTTTCATCCTGATTGGAGTGGGGAGTTTGTAGCTGAGTCAGTAGCTGAGGGTTGGGAGAAGTTAATACACGAACAACAGGAAAATCCCCAAATTAATAAAAATGTTAGTCTATGTTCTGTTAGAGATTTACCAAATTATGTGAATGATACCTATTTGCAGGAAACTAAGGGGGAAAATTTTGCTCAAAAAGTTTATCGCACTTGTAACGATATTTATAATTCAGGTTTTAGTGACTGTTACATTGAGGTATTAGAGTCTTGTCAAGCTAGGGCGTATGCGATCGTAGCTATTTATCACGGAGAAAAACTTTGGGGTTTGCTGGCAGCTTATCAAAATTCTGGTCCCCGTGAGTGGGAATTAGCAGAAGTAGAAGTGTTGGCTCAAATTGGGGGACAGTTGGGAGTAGCACTACAACAAGCTGAGTATTTCAAACAAGTTCAAGCTCAAGCAGCAGAGTTGGAGAAAGCAACAGAGCGGCAAAAGGCGCTGTCAAATACCATTGACAAAATTCGTCAATCTTTGGATATTAATGCTATTTTTCAGACTACTACTCAAGAAGTGCGACAGTTACTAGAAGTTGAACGAGTGGCAATTTATCGTTTTTACCCAGACTGGAGTGGGGAGTTTGTGGCAGATTCGATGATTGATGGATGGAGTCCTACAGCTCAGACTCCGTTACAAATTAATCCTGTAATTGGTAAACAAACTAATGCTAGTAAACTTCCCAGAAATGAAACTTTTGTACCAATTTTGCAGGGGGAGAAACTTTGGGGATTGTTAGTTGCTTATCAAAATTCTAGTCCTCGTTATTGGCAAGATGAAGAAATTAATTTGTTAGCACAAGTAGGAGTGCAGTTAGGTATTGCTTTAAAACAAGCTGAACTACTAGAAAAAACTCGTACCCAAGCTGAAGATTTGACAAAGGCTTTGCAGGAGTTAAAACAAACTCAGGTACAGATGATTCAAGGTGAAAAAATGGCTGGTTTGGGTCAGTTAGTAGCAGGAATTGCCCATGAAATTAATAATCCTGTTAACTTTATTTACGGCAACCTGAATTATGTGGAAGAATATACTCAAAATTTACTGGATTTGATGAAATTATATAGTCAACATTATGTCGATGCTGTTCCAGAAATTCAAGATTTTATAGAAGATATTGACTTAGAATTTGTGATAGAAGATTTACCTAAGACAATGAATTCTATGAAGGTAGGAGCTGAACGTATTCGTCAATTAGTATTTTCATTAAGAACATTTTCTCGTCTTGATGAAGCAGAAATGAAAGCAGTAGATTTACATCAAGGAATTGATAGTACGCTGTTGATTTTGCAGCATCGTTTTAAACCTAAGAAGGCAGCTTTTGAGATTGAAATTGTGAAAAATTATGGAAATTTACCTTTGGTAAAATGTCATGCTGCTCAAATTAATCAGGTGTTTATGAACTTGCTGAGTAATGCCATAGATGTATTGGAAGAAAAACTAACAATAGAGAAAGATTTCAGCCCTACTATTAGAATTACTACGGCAATTAAGAAAGATAATCCAAGTAGTGTTTTGATTAAAATTGCTGATAATGGTTTGGGAATTCCCCCAAAGGCAAAAGAGAAAATATTCAATCTGTTTTTTACCACTAAAGAGATAGGAAAAGGAACAGGTTTAGGACTTGCAATTAGTTATGAGATTATTGTGCAAAAGCATGGTGGTAACCTCTTATGTAATTCTCAAGTAAATCAAGGAACTGAATTTATTCTGGAAATTCCAATTCAACCAGAGTAAGGGAGTCAGAGAGCGGGGGAGTGGGGAAAATAAAATATAAAATATAGCATTCTTTTTTCATGGCTGATATTACTATTTATAGATAGTATGATTTAAGATAATCAGGGTGAAATTATTTATTGCATTTTTTTAAGTCAATTGATAAGTTATATCATGTGCCCCCTCCGGGGGAGCTATGCTAACGGATAATCACTTATAATAAAGTATATGGTTTGTAGTAGGGCTTCAGCCCGAACTGTAGATAGGGCTGAAGCCCTACTACGAACTGTAATTATAATAACTATTTAACCGCACATAATATTAATAAGCAAAATTAATTATACATCCTATTTATTCCCTGTTCCCCGTTCCCTATTTCCTTTCCTATATTACTGAATAATTAATAATTATTAATTAAATAATTCATCCTTTAAAGCCTCCCCTTTCAAGGGGAAACAAAGTCCTAGGATATTTCCTTATATTCAATTCCCTTACGGTTTTAATCAGAGGAATTATCCATTAATGAATAATACTAACTTAATTCAGTCCATTTTTTAGGAAAACTTTGTTGTGGAAATACAATATTGGCTTTTTGATAATGTTCAAAAGATTTAATTAGATTATGGGTAGAAATTCCATAACAGCGAGTCTGATAAATTAGAGCTAGATTCTTATTAACTATTGCCCATTCTTCAGGAAATTTATCTAAATCATATACTTCCAAGGCTAACTCACAACAAGCTAAAGCAATTTCTAAATTCACATCCGAATCTCCATCAGGTAGTGCCCAAATAATTTGACCAAAATTTACTAATGTACAGGCAATGATAGCCGCTCTATTTTGATAGATCTTCGGAAAAGTTTGCCTCGCCCATTTACGTAAAATATATATAAAATGGGGTTCTAATAAATCAAGATTTTCGACAATTAGAGGATAAACAGTTTGAGGATTGCCTTGACTGTTAAAAGTTAACTTTAATACCTCTAGTAAAAATGGCAAAGTTTCATCAATCGGTATAGTTAGAGAGGGAGTAAAAATTTTATCTTCTAACCAAGAAACAAAATTTTGATAATCTGGCAATTTTTTCTCTAAAACGCTGTAAATAGGAAAATATGGCTGCATGAATTTTATATAGATTTTAGTTGATTTTGCTTGTAATGGCTGCTATTATCAATTGATGATTTTAACATTTTTAACATTTCCATTATTAGTCAGTTAATATTCTATTTTCCCATTCTAGAGTGGAGATTTCCGGATAGTATGAGATTATTTTTAGAAATTTGTGGTAAATAAAATTGAGAATATAGGGTAGTTAATTATCCTGATATAATTGAATTAAGGTTGTTATGGTTAGTAGTGAAATAATATCATAAATCAAGCTTGAATATAGCGTCAAAAATAATACTAAATGTAATTATTATTTGCTTGAATCGACTTTTCATCTAATTTTACTCCTAAGTACCTGTGGAAAATTAATTTAACATTTCTAAGTAGAGAACAGAGAACAGGAAAAAAATATATATTTGTATACTTTACCAGTTGATATAAAATAATTTTGCCTACCGAATTATCAAATTGAAAAGATTATATATAGCAATCCTCTAATCGGTTGTAATATTTTAGTGGTAGGGACGATTTGCCTAATTAGGAGCATGACAAAGGGATATTGCCCCTACAGGAGTCATAATTTTTAAGCTTAAAGGATCAAATTAACTATTATTAAAACTTTCACGACTAATAGGCAGATTGCTGTAATATTTGGATTTTATATGGAACCCATTTGGTATCTATTTAAAAGTAGAGGGGGAGATGGGGAGATGGGGTGTATTATACCATTTCTCAAAAGCTTTTCTACATTTTATTGAGCGGGGGAGTAGGGGAGTAGGGGAGTGGGGGAGAAGTAAACATAAGAATAATTAACATTAACTTAGCTTAAATTAGCAAAAAAAATATTATGTTTGTGTTAATTACTTAATAACTGAAGTAGTTCCCAAGTATAGCATTACTTTTGGGAATTGGTATTAGATATCTCTCAAAATCCAATCATCAAATCAACTATTACCCATAAATTATCAATTTCTTATGCCTCCAACCTATTTTCTGGAGATACCAAATGCGTTCTATAAGGAGTAGGGATTCAATAATTAATAATTAACAATTAATAATTAATAATTACCTATCCTTAAAAGAAGAGGATTGAGCAAAATATTTTTTTCTTCTGTTATATCATGTCCGGATAATTAGTGATAAAAAAACTTTCTGATTTTTATACTTTCTTTCTGCTCTCTTCCCTCCTGACTCCTGACTCCTGACTTCTGACTCCTCCCTCATTTATTTATAACTATTCAACCGGACATGATATTAGTCAATTGGATATGGCGTTTAGCGCTCCGAACAAGGCACGTTAACCCGCGACATCAAAAAGGCAGTGGCTCTGCCTTCTTCGGGAAACCGGCTCTTGCAGAGCCACTGCCCTAACGCCATCCCATCCTTCGGAATGATCCGCAAACGACGGCTGTATTGGTTGATTGGATATGGCGAGGGGACATCGCCATCCCTCAACCGCTTTTTAGGGAGAGGTAATTATCAATTATTCATTATCAATTATCAATTATTGAATCTTCCTGTCTCCTGTCTCCTGTCTCCTGACTCCTACCCTAACCCATAAGACTTTTTCAGCAAACCCTATTTAACATCTGATTTTAGATTGCTATATTATTCAATCATCAAACTAATTAGCTCTAAAACTACACCTTTGAAAAGGAAATATTTTTGGTAAGGTTACTGAAAATAACCCTTACAAAAATAACTTCTTCCTTCTTCCTTCTTCCTTCTTCCTTATTCTCTATCTACACCACAAAATTTAGCACACTTTGTAGATATTTTTCCCGATCTTCTAACATGGGAAAATGAGCCGTATTTTCCATAATAGTAAATTCTATATTTTGATTCAGATTTGCTGCTTGCCGACCCATCTCTGCCGGAATAATTTTGTCATATTCACCAGCTATTAATAAAGTAGGTACAGTTAATTTTTGAAATTGTTCTGGTAGCCATTCTGTTGCTTCTTTACTTACAGAAGTTAAAACTGTGCCATAAGCAGCATCAAAATCTGCTAATAAGAAATCTTCTAAAAAAACATTACATATATGATCGGGCAGAGATTTATATAAAAATCTTGCCATAAAAATACGACCCATAAAAGGAATTTTCATCAGCCATTTAGGTCGAAACATCACTACATAACGACTAAATTTATGAAAAGCAGAAAAGCTTTTTTCATCATATTCAAAAATACCACTACAAGTTAGAATTGCTTTTTCTAATCTCTCTGGATACATATTCAAAAAGAGAGCAGCAATAGAGGCTCCAGTTGAATGAGAATTAATATAAACTTTATCTAAATTCAAAACATCTAACAAAACTTTTAAATCTTCTGCATAAGTTACTAATTCATAATTATCAGTAAGATTTTTTGAAGTTTGAGAAATACTTTTTTCTCCTTTGGTTTGAGATTTAGGTAAAGAGGTACGACCAAATCCTCTTAAGTCGTAAATTAAACAATCAAATTCCTCAGAAAGTTCTTGAGCTGTGTTTTCCCAATATCTACCAGAACCTCCCCATCCATGCAAAAATACCATTACTGGTTTTGATTTTCCTATAGAGTTTGATGTTTTTATCCACTCATAATAATGTTCAACACCATTAACATTTATATAAGATGTTTTTTGTGCTGTTTCCACTCTAACTAGCTCCTGATTTTTGATGAAATTTTTTAATCTAGTGTAAGCATTCAGCGGTCAGCTATTAGCTATTAGCTCTATTACTTTAGAGCAAGCCTGCCTTTCTTTTGTTTAAATATACTTCACCATTTTAAAAGTTACTTAATTCTCCATAGTTTTCTAATATTTTTATGATAAATTCTTTTGCTGTTACAGGTGTTGCTGTTTTTACTTCAACACTGTTTTGATGTAGCCACCAACCTGTAGTAATGTCCGGCGATCGCCATATTTCTAAATGTTCTACAGATGGATAAGCATAAAAACTCTCATCCCCACTCCCGAAAATTCCCCAACTCCAATGGGTAAAATAGTCGTGACTAACTTTATATATAGGAAAATTCCCAACTACAGGCATTCCCCATCCATCAATAGCTATAAAAGCTTTCACTTGTCCACCCCGCAGTTGCCAAGTCCAAGCGGCTCCTATTGCTCCTACCACTCCTGCACTAAAGGCAATAAATATTAATGGTACATCTGTGGTTATAGATTTTGAGTACCATAAAAATTTTGATATGTCCATGGCAGAGTAGGGAGCATAGTCTTGAGTTGGGCAAACTAAGAGGTTACTGGAATCAGAGAAACTCCACCAATTAATAAATAATCTCTCCAAGAATTGATTAGTTAGCTTTGGATCATGTATTCCTGGGCAAATTACTACAGTCATTTCAGTTATCAGTTATCAGTTATCAGTTATCAGTCACCAGAAATATTTGGTATAGGTGCTGCATGACATTTCATTAACGCACTCCAGTAGACCGAATCAGAGATGACTTGTGACTTTTGAATTTTGACTTTTGAATTTTCAAACCTTTATATAATCTCAATTATTCTAGTACCCATCCCCCCGATAGGGAATGCTAAACTAACACCAGAGTGGAATTACTCACTACTACTTTTGCACAGAAACCAATAATTCTATACCAATTCACTTTAAGGATGTCATAAATAGTTTCAAGCTTTAAATTTCAAATAATTGCCTGAAACTGTTGTATTGTCGAAGTTTTTAGTTGATCAAATCTAAATTCTGACTTGTAGAGGCGAATGGCCATTCGCCTCTACTTCCTCTCCTGGCTCCCCTCTTGGGAGGGGTGGGGGTGGGTTGACTTCTGACTTCCGTTAGGGACAGATTTAACAAAAATGTTTGATTGTTTTCCCATCAAATTTCGATAAAATCTGTTCTTAAAAAAAAGTATTTTTATACTTGCTTTTTGAACAAGTATAAGCCGATAAATTATTTCTGTTGCACCTTCTTTAATCGAGTTAATTAATAAACATAACTAGAGGAGAAAAACGTGGTTACAACTCCAGAAAAAATTCAAAATTCAACAAATTCTGCATCTCCCAGTCAAGACAGAGTAGCAGTATTATTAATGGGATATGGCGAAGTAGAAAGTTATGAAGATTTTGCAAATTATAACGAACAAGCATTAAATTTACTAACTGCTAAATTTGCTCCTGTTCCTACCTGGATATATCCTCCTTTAGCAAAATTATTAGCTATTTTTGATTTGCATGAATGGAGTCATCAACATGGTAACTTCATCTCTCCTCATAATGCTATTTTTGAAAGTCAAAGAGCGGGAATTGAAAAAAATCTCCAAGTGAAATGGGGCGATCGCGTCAAAGTATTTAAAGCTTTTAACTTTTGCGCTCCTCACTTACCAGAACAAGTATTAACACAAATTAAATCTGAAGGATTTGATAAATTATTGATTTATCCTTTGCTAGTTGTTGACTCTATTTTCACCAGTGGAATTGCCGTCGAACAAGTTAATAAAGCATTGGTAAAATTAGCAGATAAAACCGAACATTGGGTTAAAGGTCAACGTTATATTCCTTCTTTTTATAACGAACCTGATTATATTGACTTAATGGCAAAAATGGTAGAAGAACAAGTTGCTAATGATTTAGCAGTTGCTCATTTACCATCTCAAATTGGCATTGTTTTAACTAATCATGGTTGCCCTCACAAAGCCAAAGGTTTTACTTCTGGAATTGATGAAAGTCAAACACTTTATGAGTTAGTGCGGGAACGTTTAATTAATCGTTTTCCTTTAATTTCTGTAGGTTGGTTAAACCACGATACTCCACTCATTGAATGGACTCAACCAGATGCTAAAACTGCAGCAAAAAATCTCATAGAATTAGGTGCAACATCTATTGTATTTATGCCTATTGGTTTTGCTACAGAAAACCACGAAACATTATTAGATGTGGAACATATTATTGAAGGTTTGCGTCGTCAAAATCCAGAAGTAACTTATCGTCAAATGCCTTGTGTAAATGACCGCCCAGAATTTTTGCAGATGGCTGCGGAGTGGGCTAACCTTTATATTGAGGAATTATTGAGCGAAAATGCTTTAGCTGTTAATCCTTCTTTGGCAGTAGCACAAGCAAAGTCAACTCATAGTCATAGTCATGATGGGGAGCATGGACATTCTCACAACCATCATCATCACGATCACCACCACCATCATCATCATTAGAAAGGAGTCAGGAGTCAGAATTTATTTTCTACAACTGGTGGAAGTCTTAGTGTAATATCATGTCCGGATAATTAGTGATAAAAAAGTTTTTGTTTGTAGTAGGGCTTTAGCCCGATAAATACCTATCTTAGGGCTAAAGCCCTACTACGAGCTTTAATTATCACTGTTCAACCGGACATGATATAAGTTGGGTTTTCGTGCGCAATATGCTTGCTTTTTTGCTAGCCCAAAGCGTGATATCATGTCCGGTAGCATCGGTATTATAAGGTAAGGGTAAGGAAGAAGGAAGAAGGTTAAGGTTTTAGTTATCTATGAGAGAAGGTTTTAGTTATCTAGGAGAGAAGGCTTAAAAGCCTGAAAAAACTTAAATTTCTTGTAAATATTCACACTTGGGTTTACACAAACGATACCAGTGGACATGATATGACCTGGGAAAAAAGTGGTAGTGCCACTCAACATATATCTATTCTATTATGGATATCTAGTCTACTCAACTGAAAAGCGCTGTAATCACAACATTAATCGGAATTATTTTTGTCGCCTTGCTCAATGGTTTAATTACAGAAAGATTATTAAGTACAAAATTTAAGTTTATATCATGTCCGGATAATCAGTGATAAAAAAGTTTTTGTTTGTAGTAGGGCTTCAGCCCGATATATACTTAGGGCTGAAGCCCTACTACGAACTTTATAGCAATTTTCATTAATATAGAGTACAGAGATTTAGGTTTAAAGGAAGAAGGAAGAAGGAAGAAGTTTTGTAGTCTACCTTTGTGAAAACCGCTATAATTATAACTATTCAACCGGACATGATATTACGAGAATAAATCCTATCCCTACCCAACACCATATTGTAATTGTTGGTTTAGGAAGAGTTGGTCAACAAGTTGCTACTTTATTACAAAGATTTAAACAGAAGTTAGTTGCAATTAGTAGTACAGTAGTCGTAACGTACCATTTTAGCTCCTAAAAACTACTCAATGGTGCGTTACGGCGCAATATCATACTTAAGAGTTCAACGGTATTTTTTTGTAAGCGCCTTTTCATGTTGCGCAGCAAAACGCACCCTACTGCTAACTTTATAATACTCTAATTATCAATTATCCATTATCAATTGCTGATCATGTCTACCGATAACCGTAAACAAGTCCGCAAAGTCTTAATCATCACTTTACTACTCAATTTATTAGTGATGCTAATTAAAGCAACAATAGCATTTTCGACAGGTTCCCTGAGCTTACTTGCAGATGCTTTACATAGTGTTACTGATAGTGCTAATAATATTTTAGGATTAGTCACAAATCATCTTGCTTCCCCCGAACCTGACCGCGAATATCCCTACGGACACCAAAAATTTGATGCTATTGGTGCTTTAGGTATTGCTGCATTCTTGGGTATTGCTTGTTTTGAAATTTTGAGTGGGGCGATAGAAAGAATAATCGGAGGTACTCAAGAAGTTGATATTTCCCCACTTGCGCTATGGATATTATTAATTGTGCTAGGAATTAATATTTTTGTGGCATTTTATGAACGTCGCGTAGGACAAAAAATTGGTAGTAGCATTTTGATTGCTGACTCTCATCATACCATGAGTGATATTTGGGTGACAGTAATAGTAATTGCAGGATTAATTGGTGTTTGGCAAGGAAATAAATTTAATTTACCTATTTTCCTTTGGTTAGATGTAATTTTAGCTTTTCCAGTTGCTTTATTAGTATTTCATAGTGCTTGGGAAGTTTTGAAAGAAAATTTGCCTTGGTTGGTAGACTATATGGCAGTTGCACCAGAAGCTATTCATGCGATCGCTATGGAAGTTCCAGGAGTAGTTAACTGTCACGATATTGCTTCTCGTGGAGTTATTGGGCGTCAGGTATTTATTGAAATGCACCTCATTGTTAATAGTGATGATGTAAAAAATGCTCATCAAATTACTGAAGAGGTAGAAGCACGTCTACAAGAAAGGTTTTATCCTGCTAGAATAATGATTCATGTTGAACCTCCTACTTATAAATCAGAACATATTTCTTTTGATTAGGGAGTAGGGAGTAGGGAGTAGGGAATAGGGGAGTGGGAATAATAAGAATCAAATCGAGAAACCGGGTTTGTATCAAATGCCCCACCATACTAAAATCTACCTTCCATAAACCCGGTTTCTTATAACACTCCAAAGCCAGAAGTATTCCATATCATATAAAAAAATATTAGTCAATTAGTTAAACAAAATATAAAATGACAAAATTATTGATTGTTGAAAAAGTGAAGTTTTCCACATTCTTGGTTGTTGAAAAAGCAAAGTTTTCCACAATTAAAATATAGTTTTCCACAGATTTTTCCACAAAGATTAAGGTTAAGTTAAAAAGGTGTTATCAACAGATTTATCTATACAAATTTATTTTAAGTTTAAATCAGTAAAAAAAAGTGAGACAAGTCTGGTTAATAAGTGAAGATAACACAAATAATGTCATGTTCGATCACCGAGCAGAATATATAAAGCCCGACTTTTATCTATCGGATCTACGGGGGCGATCGCTACCCCATGACAAAGTGCAAAGCCAAAAATCAGGAAATTTACATAAAATACCACAAATACATCCGTAGTTTTATGAAGATTCAGTAAAGATTTAGGGAATTTCACTGGTTTTATGAAGAGTTGATGAAGTTGGCGAAACCCGCTTGACACTAGGGGGGGTGGATTTACATTAGGATTGTAACGTTTTATTAAATACAAAACTTAAAGAATGAAATTTAGAACTGCCGATCAACCAACTTTCAGCCTGAATAAATACCTTGCAGCAAGTTTCGGAATTATCTGTGGTAGTAGCTTTTGGGGATTGATGCAGAACCCAGCAGGTGCAGCGTCTTTCACAGATATTAACGATTTCAACTCATTCGTGAGTTCTCCAACAGTTATCTCATTTACAGAGACTTCTTCTGGTTCTTTTGGTCAAGGTCCAACATTTTCAGATGTTCAAGCTGGAACATTTGACCCCAATGACTCATTTCAACAAGTCTATGCAAACCTGGGTGTAGTCTTTGCAGAAGGAGCTTCTGAATTAGGTGTTCCTTTAGCTAATGACAATATACCTGGTACAGGGAGTGGTGGAACTGATGCTGTGCTTGTTGGAAATTTCCCCTCCTTTACGCCAGCATTGGGAGCTTTTTTTGTCGATCCACAAACAGCTAATGGCTTTGTTAGTCCATCTCAAGCTTTTGCAGTAGGCGGTGAAGTTATTACCAATGGTGATGTAACGTTTAGTGTTTTTGATGTTGATGGAAACTTGATTGAATCAGTAACTCGAAATGGTAATGGTTTCCTTGGAATTACTTCATCAACCGCAATTGCTGCTGCTACATTTGAATATGATATTGCCGCTCAGAGTGCTTTGGATACTTTTATTTTCCAAAAGACTGACATCCAGAGTGCCGCCACCCCCGAACCAAGCCTAATGTTAGGTTTTATCACATTAGGTGGTGTAATGCTAGGCAGCAAAAGAAAAACTAAAAGCTAAAAAGTCATGGAAACGATTGAAGAGAGGGGAATTTCCCATTCTCTTTTCAGTTATCAGTTATCAGTGCGAATCGTTTATGAATTGAACTTGCCTGCGCCACGCTCCGTGCAGCCATATCGCCGACAGGTTTCATCAAAAACCGAGCAATTTTCGTTTGTAGTAGGGCTTTAGCCCGAAGATAGATATTTGATGGGCTAAAGCCCTACTACGAGCTACTCCCATTCAATAGTTCCAGGAGGCTTAGAAGTAATATCATACACCACCCGGTTAACACCCTTAACCTCATTCACAATACGGTTAGAAATACTTTCCAACAAATCGTAAGGCGCACGAGACCAATCTGCAGTCATCCCATCTTCACTAGAAACAAACCGCAAAACAATAGGGTAAGCATAAGTACGTTGGTCTCCCATTACCCCCACACTCCGAATAGGCAACAACACCGCAAACGCTTGCCAAAAATCGTGATACATTCCTTGCTTGTTGATTTCATCCCGCACCACAAAATCAGCATCCCGTAATATTTTCAACCGTTCGTCTGTAACTTCCCCTAAAATCCGAATTGCTAATCCTGGACCGGGAAAAGGATGTCGTCGGACAATTTCTTCTGGTAAACCAATGGAACGCGCTACCTTTCTGACTTCATCCTTAAAAAGTTTCCGCAGAGGTTCGACTAACTTAAATCTCAAATCTTTGGGCAAACCGCCAACATTATGATGACTCTTAATTTTTACTGCTACTCGCTCCCCAGTCTTGGGGTCAACATTAGTGTTAGCAGATTCGATCACGTCTGGATAAAGAGTACCTTGAGCAAGATAATCAAAAGGTCCTAAACGTTTTGATTCTTCTTCAAATACTTGGATAAATTCATGTCCGATTAATTTGCGTTTTTGTTCTGGATCAGTGACTCCTTTGAGTTTATCTAAGAAGCGCTCGCGGGCATTCACATATTCAACTGATATATGAAAAGATTCGTGAAATATTTTTACTAAGTTCTCCGGTTCATACTTCCGCATAAACCCTTGATCGATAAACATACAAGTTACTCGATCGCCTATCGCCTTATGGAGCAAAAACGCTAAAGTTGAAGAATCAACTCCTCCAGATAGAGCTAATAATACTCGTTTATCCCCTACTTTAGCTCTAATTTCTCGAATTGCTTCTTCCACAAAAGCTGCTGTCGTCCAAGTTGGTTCGCACTTGCAGATATGGTAGACAAAATTCCGAATCAAAGCTTGACCGCCAATAGAGTGAACTACCTCTGGGTGAAACTGAGTACCATAGAGCTTTTTCTCATGGTCAGCGATCGCTGCACAAGGAGTATTATCTGTATGAGCTAATACTTCAAAACCAGAAGGCATTTTGGTAACAGAATCTCCATGACTCATCCACATAGTTGTGCCTTCTTCTACATTCGTCAGCAAATCTGTAGGATCGTCTATTGATAGAGATGCTTTACCATATTCAGCTAACTGAGCGCGTTTGACTTCTCCGCCAAGTTGTTGTACCATTAATTGCATACCGTAGCATACACCCAAAATGGGTATTCCCAAATTCCAAATTTCCGGATCGCAATGAGGTGCCCCTTCATCGTAAACAGAATTAGGCCCTCCAGAAAGAATGATTCCCCTGGGATTTAGAGCTGCCAGTTTTTCAGCAGTTGTGCGGTAGGAAATAACCTCCGAATATACTTGAGTTTCCCGAATTCGGCGGGCAATTAGTTCTGAATATTGAGAACCAAAGTCCAGAATCACGATCATTTGACGGTTAAACTGAGTCAGAGAATCTGAACTTTTTTCTGTCTGTGTTGTTAGAGTCACGGTTAATATGCTATTATACTAGACTGGTGAGTTTAATTTTCCTGGATTTTGACTTGTTAGCTTCAGCTTATCGGCGTATAAGTAGTTTTATTGTGAGGAAAATTTGTTTCTCCACACTTTTGAGATAAAATTAAGTTTTTCTTTATTTACACAAAAGTTTGTATACTAGAATTACCGATAACCTGAGAACTAACAAGTTAATTGGAGTCAATTAATAATGGGGATCAGTTTATTAACTGAGTTTTTAGCAAAATTTGGGAATGGAATATGAAAAATGTTTTGATATTTTAACTAGAGAATAATCATCTATAATACACAGGTAACAATTCTAGTTAAGAACATAAAACAATTATTAATAATGTTTTCTATCCCCATAGGCTATTATTAATTCCTCATAAAATACCCTAACTCTAGCTCAGGGTATTGTTAATAGCATAACAAATTTGAGCAAAAACTGTATCAGCGACTTCAGTTTTATAGAAAATTTTCCGATCGCGGTCAAACAGCATCGAAGCTACTTGGACCTGCTTTTGACTATGATTAAAAATATAAGCTTGGCAACGTTGCTCAATTTTCGAGGCGATCGCCCCATACACCCTACTCACCCAGTCATTTTCGTCATTTATATCTAAGTTCCGCAAGAGTTTTAAAGCATCCTCAGCAGTATTACAAGCAAAAATTTCTTGTAGCACAGAAGTGGGCAGACCTATATTTGCACAGTGAGCTGTCAGAATTTCTAATCGTCCGTCAGCTAGATGGTGATGAGTATGAAAAATTCCCCCAGCCAATTTAATTAATTTGCCATGATAACCTAATAATAAAATAGATTCTACTCCGGCAATAGCAGCAGCCACCAACATTGGGCCTAACCAGTTAGCTGTTTTGAGGATTTGCTGTGACGGTATTCCCATTTTCCTTGCTATATCTAAACCATTTTCGCCGACACAAAACACCAAACTATTAAATTGCACTGCCTTCTGTTGTAGTTCTTCCTGGTAAGCTTCAAGTTGTCCAGGCAAGCTCAAAGGTTGAGAAACCCCGGTAGTTCCTAACAAAGAAAGACCTTCAACTATACCAAAAGCAGAATTAGAAGTCCGAGTTGCTAATTGACGACCTTCTGGTAAAATGATAGTGATTTTAACTTGTTCATTTTGGTTGAGCAAGGCTTGAAGATTTTCTTGCAGTAGTCGTCGCGCATAACTATAGATAGCTACTTCCCCAGAATGAATATTATGTCCAATTCCTGCTCCTCCCATAACTACAATTTGTTCTGAAGCATCAGTTGGGGAAACTGTGGCCAATTCTACCATAGCCCAAATAGGAGTATTCTGAGTTAGGTCGAGATTATTACCAGGATCGGAACGAGTAATAGCTAAGGCAGTATTACTTTTCAGTAAAGCCACCTGTTCGACAGGGATATCGACAATTTCTGCTGGTTCTAGTAAATTAATTGATACGGTAGACAAAGACGAGATATTTTGACGTATCCAACGGAGAGCAGCTACAGCAGCAGCACAAGCAAATACAGGTAGAGTATATCCAGGGCGAGGTTCAGTCATTTCAGTTATCAGTTATCAGTTATCAGGAAGTGATAGGTGAAAAATTACTATTAGACATTTCCAGAAATAAAAAATCAAATCAATTATCGAATTAGATATCAATTCTTTTTTCCTATTACCTATTACCTATTGCCTACTCCCTACTCCCTACTCCCTTCTGCAGATATCTATTAATTCCTAGAGATAAAATTCCTAAAATTTTCTCTAAGTTATTAACAACATATTCTGTTAGATCGATGTGAACTACCGTATTTTCTAATTGTAAGAATTTCCAAATATTTCCTGTAGTAACAACCCCATAAATAGTAGAAATTTGATTGCCTTGTTGTTGATTAAATATTTGTCCGGCAATCATTTCTGCCAGACATTGCCCTAATCCAGCATTTAAGTTTTCTTTTTTAGCTTCGACAATGGCAAAAACTGGAGATTTTATAAATAGTTGTTCTGGATCGAGACTAATTAGAAAGTCACAAGTACCGTTTAATCCTCTGGTATTATCAACATTAAATTCTGTTCCGGAAAAGAGGCTAATTTGATTATTCAGGATTTTTCTTAATTCTATTAAAATCGGGGCAATTATCATTTCTGAACGGGCTTTTTCTGTATTAATAGCTAAAGCTAATGGCAAGTTATTTTGTAATGTTTGTTTTAAAAATTCGCTTGATTTAACTTCGGAATTATTGGCAAAAAAATCGACTTGTTCATTGATTGTTAAGGAAAATTCTTGTTGAATTTTGGGTAATGTAAAATCGCTGTAAGGCATTTTATTTTTACTCTTTGGATTTTAAGCATTATTATAAAGTAAAAAAATTAATAATGGTAAGCATTTTATCAAATTTTACACAAATGCTACCAACAGACATGATATTATTTTAATATTTATTCCTTATTTCCTACAGCAGTTTTCAGGTTAATGAACCACATTAAAAAAATGATAACCTAGTAGAGAGGTTGTATCCAATCTCTCTACTATAGTCTACTAATTATGAAAACCGCTGTAAATACAAAAACCTTCTTACTTTTTCCTTCTTAACTTCCTCCTTCTTAATAATAAAAATGAGAGTAAAAACCAAACCTTTTTTACAAAGAGAAGCTACAGAATGTGGTGCCGCATCTTTGGGTATTATTCTGAAATATTATGGACGTGAAGTTCCTTTAATGGAGTTGCGCGGTAAATGTGGTGTTAGTCGAGATGGTACTAATGCTGGTCAAATTGTGAGAACGGCAAGAGAATATGGTTTGGAAGCTAGGGGTGGCAAAAGTACAGTTGAATTCTTAGAAAATACCGATCTACCTGTAATTATTTTTTGGAAATTTAATCATTTTTTGGTAGTAGAAGGTTTTGATAAAAAATTTGCCTATCTGAATGATCCAGCATTGGGTAGGCGCAAAGTTAGTAAAGAAGAATTTGCAAAATCTTACAGTGGTATTGTTTTGCAGATGGAACCAGGAGAAGAGTTTGTTAAAGGAGGAAAAAAAAGAAATTTTATTGCTTATTTAGCAGTTCGGTTACAAAACTCGAAAACTGCTCTTGCCTTTACTTTGATAGTTGGTTTTTTCCTCAGTTTAATTCGCTTAATTATTCCGGCTTTTAGTTTGGTTTTTGTTGACCAAATTTTAGTGGAGGGTTTTCAAGATTGGCTCCGCCCTTTATTGTTAGGAATGGCAGTAACAACTATTCTGCAATTTACTATTGCCAGGATGCAATATATTTTCTTGCGGAAGCTAATTATTAAACTTTCTATTACGATGAATAGTCAGTTTATGTGGCATCTGCTGAGGTTGCCAATGAAATTTTATGCTCAAAGATTTGCTGGAGATATTAGTTCTCGTGCTGCGTTGAATGACCAAACTGTGCAACTATTGAGTCGGGTGGCAAATACTTTAATTGATGTGATAATGTTAGTATTTTATGCTATTTTAATGAGTTTTTATAATGGAATTTTAGCGGGAATTACTATATTTTTTGGTTTGATTAATGTAGCAGCATTATATTGGCTCCGACAATTTAGGATTGAAGCAACTTTAAACTTGAGCGAAAAAAGAGGAAAATTATCTGGTTATCTTTTAGGGAGTTTAGGAGCAATTGAAAGTCTGAAGGCGGGGGGTTTAGAATCTTATATTTTTGCGCGGATTTTGGGAATATATTCTCAGGTGATGAATGAGGAACAAAGATTAAATATCCAAACCCAGACTTTAACTCTTTTACCAACATTTTTAAGCACTCTTTCTTCGACAATAATTTTGGTATTAGGAGGGTTAAAAGTAATGGCGGGGGAAATGAGTATTGGGATGTTAGTGGCATTTCAAACTGTAGCTTCTGGTTTTTTAAACCCTCTGGGGGAATTAATCAATTTTGGCAGTAGTTTACAAGAGTTGGAAGCAAATTTGGAACGTCTTGATGATGTTTTAGATCATCCTGTTGATGAAGATATTGAAATTACTGAAGCAGTAGAAAATTCTGTTTTTGAAGAGGAAAATGAGGTGGAAAAACCAATACTTGATTCCTCTGTACGGACGTTGCATAACAAAAATGCGTTTCATGTTGCGCAGCAAAACGTCCCTACATTCTTCTTAAAAGGAAAAGTCGAATTTATAAATATTACCTTTGGTTATAATCCTTTAAAACCTCCATTAATCGAAAATTTTAATTTGTTAATTAAGCCTGGTTCAAGAGTTGCTTTGGTAGGAAAAAGTGGATCTGGTAAATCAACTATTGCTAATTTAGTTTGCGGTTTATATAAACCTAAATTAGGAGAAATTTTATTTGACGATGTGAGCCGTCAAGAAATTCCTCGCTCGGTTTTAACAAAGTCTGTAGCAATGGTGGCGCAAGATATATTTTTATTTGAAGGAACAATTCGAGAAAATTTAACTTTATGGAATCCAACGATTAGTAATTCTGCTTTAATTCAAGCTTGTAAGGATGCAAATATTCACGAATTTATTATGACTTTAACTGGTGGTTATGATGCTAATTTGTTGGAAGGTGGGGTAAATTTATCGGGAGGGCAAAGACAACGTTTGGAAATTGCTAGGGCGTTGATAAATAATCCTCGGATTTTAATTTTAGATGAAGCAACGAGTAGTTTAGATGCGGAAACGGAAAGAATTATCGATCGTAATTTACGTCGTCGAGGTTGTGCTTGTATTGTTGTCGCACACCGTTTAAGTACAATTCGAGATTGTGATGAGATTCTGGTTTTAAAAGAAGGAAAAGTATTAGAAAGAGGTAATCATCAACAACTTTGGAATGAGGGTATTTATTATCGTGAATTATTAGAGGTAGAAGAAAGGAGTCAGGAGTCAGAGAAAGAAGGAGTCAGGAGTCAGGAGTCAGGAGTCAGAATGGGGGAAGAAGGAGGAAGAAGGAGTCAGGAGTCAGGAGTCAGGAGTCAGAATGAAGAAGAAGTCAGGAGTCGTAGGGGCGAATGGCCATTCGCCCCTACAGGAGTTAGAATGAATGAAGAAGAGAATTGGGTGTCAGAAATAAATGGAGAAATACGAGAGGAAAATCTTTCTGGAAATTCTGTTTTTTCTGCTCGTTTATTGGCAGATTTAGAAAATAAAGGAGAACATTATTTCCTAGAAGGTAATCAACCTATAATTTTTGAATCTCCCCAAATTATCTGGTTAGTAAAATCTGGGGAAGTAGAAATATTTTATTCTCTGGAATCAGCGGGAGAATTAATCGGAAATCGTGATTATTTATTTACAGTTAAACCGGGAGAGTTAATTTTTAATTGCGATGCTCAGACTCAAGGCAAATTATTGGGAATTTCTTTGGAAAAAGCCGAACTAATTCAGATTAATCTTACCAATATAGACTTAACTGAAGATTTGAATAATTTGTCTATCCCTTCTTTAGTAGAAAAATGGTTAAACCACCTGTGGGAAATTCAAAAGTCAAAAGTCAAAAGTCAAAACTATGAATTTGTAGATGAATCTGTTGACTCAATATCTGAACATCCTAATTTCTCCCAAGTCGTCACAATTAACAATAATTTTTGTAATTATCTGCACGAAGTTATTTTGGCAGAAGAACAAACAGAAATATTCAATTCTAAACAACTCAAAACCTATAATCAACGCAGTCAAGCAGAAACCATGCAAAATTTTGTTTCTGTCTTATACGATCGAGAAACAACTAACTCAATAACCTCTAATTTTAATGACTTATTATTAATAGCAGTCGGAGCAATAGGTCGTGCCAACCAAATAGAAATTAAACCACCATCTACACAGACAAAAAACTTCCAAAATATCCCCCCAGAAAAAAAATCTCCTGCCGATTATCAACAAGATTTACAAGAGATTGTTAAAGCTTCCCGATGTCGAATACGGACAGTAAAATTACGAGATAAATGGTGGAAAAAAAATTCTGGTGCTTTGTTAGGTTGGTTAGAATCAGAAAATATACCCGTTGCTTTATTACCCCACAAAAATAACTACCTTCTCTATAACCCAAAAACTCAAACTTCCATTCCCATAAATCAAAATGTTGCTGCTACTTTATCATCAACAGCATTTACTTTTTATCGCCCTTTCCCTTTCCAAGTAAAAAATGTTTGGGAGATATTTTTATTTGCTATCAAAAGTTATGAATGGGATGGAATTAAAACCATGATTTTAGGCACAATAATCAGTCTGATGGGAATGATTACTCCTCAAGCAAGTGCCATTCTTGTTAATAATGCGATTCCTGACAGTGACAAATTATTATTATGGCAAATAGGATTGGGTTTACTTGCGGTTACTGTGGGTAAATCTTTATTTAATTTGCTCCAAGGAATAATGTCTATCAAAGTTTCTCAGGGAATGGAAATTAATTTACAATCTGGAATTTATGACCGCCTCTTTCGGCTAAATCCAATTTTTTTCCGAGAATTTAGTACGGGAGACTTATTAACTAGGATTGCTGCGATTAGTCAGATTAGTAATTTGGTTAATAGTGCCGTTATTACAACGATTTTTACTGGTATATTTTCCCTCTTAAACTTGGGTTTAATGTTTTTCTATAGCCGAAAGTTAGCCTTAATTGTTCTAATTGTTGGTTTGATTTCTTTCCTCATCACCTTGATTTTCGGCATCATATTAATTCGCTTTGAACGGGAACAAGAAAAGCTGAGTGGGAAAATTCAAGGTTTAACGGTACAACTAATAAACGGCATTCAAAAATTACGAGTTACTGCTGCTGAAGTTAGAGCTTTTGCCGTTTGGGGTAAAAAATATCAACCTCAAATTCAACTTAATAATCGAATTTTTCAGATTAACGATATTATTTCTGTGATTAATGAAATAGTCTCGCTGGTGACTTCTCTTCTGATTTATTGGTTTACCATTCAGATTATTATTTCGGCTCAACAAACAGGAAATCCTGGTTTAAATATTGGTACATTTATTGCTTTTAATTCGGCGATGGGGGTGTTTCTTGGTGGCGTAACTTCCTTGAGCAATACTATTACTGATGTTATCGGTATTGTACCTTTGTGGGAAAGAGCAAAAAGTATTTTAGATTCTCCCATTGAATATAATCCTAATTTGGCTCACCCCGGAGAATTACAAGGTGGTATTTCTGTCGAAAATGTCACTTTTAGTTATCATCACAAGTCTAAGTTGACAACAGAAACTGCCGATAAAAATCTCTCAGAAATTAATGTCACCACCGTACTCCATAATATTAGTTTAGAAGTGAAACCAGGAGAATTTGTCGCCATTGTTGGTCCCTCTGGCAGCGGTAAGTCTACCTTATTCCGTCTGTTATTGGGGTTCGAGCAACCGCAAACAGGAAGCATTTTTTATGATGGTAAAAATTTAGCTGAATTAGACTTGGAAGCAGTCAGACAACAATTAGGAGTTGTGCTGCAAAATGGGAAAGTGATGACAGGCAGTATTTATGAAAATATCAGTAGTGGTGAGTTGGTAAGTCCACAGACAGCATGGGAAGCAGCTCAGAAAGTAGGTTTTGCAGATGATATTGAAGAAATGCCAATGGGAATGCACACGGTGGTGAGTGAGGGAGGTAGTAATCTTTCGGGAGGACAACGACAAAGGTTGCTTATTGCGCGGGCGTTGATATTGGAGCCGAAAATACTTTTGTTTGATGAAGCGACGAGTGCTTTGGATAATAAAACTCAGGCGATCGTGACTGAGAGTTTGGAGCAGTTGAATGTGACGCGGGTGGTTATTGCTCATCGTTTGAGTACCATTCGGAATGCGGATGTTATTTATGTGATGTCTCAGGGAAGGGTAGTGCAGAAGGGGAGTTTTGATGAGTTGATGGAAGAGGAGGGGTTGTTTAGAAAGTTGGTTAGTCGTCAGCTGGCTTAATTAATTTAATAATAATTTAATTATTTAATTACATTAAAGTGTTAAAATGTCAGACACCAAAAGTAATTAGAAAACAGAAAACAGAAAAAAAGAGAAAACAGAAAACAGAAAACAAAATGAAAATGCCAAATAACAACGAAATGTATGCCGACAAGAACTGTACCACTACTCACATAGCAACTAACCCTAATTCCAGCTTCTCCCACCACAAGAATTCCTCCACCACACCCTCGGAGAGAGAGACTTTCTCTCCTCTCTCTGATGAAGAATTGGAGGCATGCACCGGCGGTCTTTACCGCGAGGAAGTGGCCACGAAACTAAAAGACCCACGACTACTGTTGAAGGACCCCAATCCCTATCGCAAAGTGAAGTTCTTTGACCCTTCTAAATATAAAGAAAAAGAAGAAGAAGAAGAAAAAGAAGAAGAAGAAAAAAAATAAGTGGGTGGGCAAAATGAAAAAATGTATGTCGCCGATGGCGGGTTGTCACAAACAAAAAATTACTACACTCGATGGTTTTATGCTAGCTATCAAAAGCAACCATCAGAGAATAGAAAGCATGAAGTGCCGAAATTATCACCATTTAATTTGATACAATAGCACAGGAGAAGTCAGGAGACAAGACTCAGGAGACAGGACTCAGGAGTCAGAATAGGAAACTAGTGGATGGTACAAAGTAGCCCATAAAGTGTCGTTTTAGGAGTTGACCAATACGACAAATACTCTCACTAACTGATAACTGATAACTGATAACTGAAAAGACATGGGCAGACCAAAAAGAGAATTCAAGGCAGATTATTCGTACCATATTACGACTCGGTGCAATAACAGAGATTTCAACCTCACCCGCCATGAGACCAGAGAAATACTGTTACATATATGATGTCCGGATAATCAGTGATAAAAAATTTTTTGTTTGTAGTTGGGCTTTAGCCCGAACTGTAGATAGGGGTAAAGCCCAACTACAAGCTTTAATTATAACTATTCAATCGGACATGATATAAGGTATCCCCCGGTCAAATTCCCTTACCTTTTTTAGTAGAAAAATTGTCAAAATCGAAATTCCAGCGACCGCCAAAACAGCGATAGATTTTATTACAGTGAATCGTTTTCCCTATTATTCAGTAGAGTTAAAAAAAGTCAAAATTCTAAATTAAAAAGCCAAAACTCAAAAGCCAGAATTTAGAATTTTTAAGTTGATATAAAACGCGAAAGAAGTAGTCCAGTAGGGTGTATTAGCGGAACTCTAAGAGCGTAACGCACCATTTTCATTTTTGATGTTGCTGGTGCATTAGCGATAACGTAACGCACCCCACTAGACCTAAATAGAAATAAATAATTTAAAGAAATTATCAAGAAAAAAAGGTTATATTAAAAAAAATATTCAAAAAAACAAACATTATGGATCTGTCTATGTCGCAACCTAAAAAACCCAGTAAAAAACAACCTGCAACAATTGCAGCAACCCGCGAGGACTGTGGAATAGGGGAGGAATATATGGAACTCGACCTTCTCGAACTAGAGGAAGTGGTTGGTGGGTGGGTATCGTGGTGGCATGATGCGGTGGAGATTAAGAAGAGGGAGATCATCTCTAATACTCACGGCTAAATGGTGAGACGTTTAGCCTACAAGCTAATCACACCGAGAAAAAATGTCAAAAATCCTTTGCTTCCTGCTTTGACGGCCTATTTGCTACAGCAAATTAACTAACAACCCTTGCCAGTTAATCATTTTTTTTTCTACCTGACCTGGCACTCCCAATAAGCAGAGGACAAAAAATACAGTCGCGATCGCTACCAAACAAAGGAGGTCGTTTTGTTTAAGGTTTAGCAGATATTAATTTTACCATTGGTTGTTGATTTTTAGTAATAATAATTTCCTTTCCTTCGGCAGCCATATTTTCAATTCAAAAGTCAAAATTCAAAATTCAAAAGTAAGAATGTATCAATTCAAAAGTCAAAATTCAAAATTCAAAAGTAATAAATTTTAAGTTGAAAGTAATAAGTTAGTTATTCAGCTTTTTTTTGCTAGTAACTATGGATTGAGCCAGAATTTTAATAAGTTGTTCGCATTCATCTAAAAGCTTGGCTATTCTTTCAGATTCTATCATATCAGTTTCAATAAGTAATCTTAACCAATATCGAGTTTCCCTTGCTTCTTTGAGAGATATTTCTTGCTTACTAATAAAATCTTTAATACTCTGAGCTGATTGTGATTCTGCTAGATTAGCTCCAATTGATGTTCCAGACCTAAATAATTGATTAGCTAGTAATCTAGGTGTTCCTGGTTGCTGGTCTAAAAGATTACAAAGTTTGGTAATTCTAACTGCAAATTCAAAAGTTCTCTCAGTAATAGGTATATGATTTTTCATTTATTTAACTTTTCCTTTTTAACTTTAAACCTAAAAATTCTCACTTTGGAATTAAATAATTCTTACTTTTGACTTTTGAATTTTGACTTTGGAATTGAATAATTCTTACTTTTGAATTTTGAATTTTGACTTTTGAATTTAATTAAATCCCGCTCCATTCTCTCAATATTGGCAAAACAAAAGTAATAGGCGCTCTTTCTTCCACTTTTACTCGTGTTGTTATTGTGGTACCCGCAGTTAATTTTTGTTGGGGTCCGTTTGAAGAAGACCATTCATAACCACTGAAGGTATTATCATCTTTTCTTAGTTGAGCATAAGCTTCAATTTGCCCGCCACTTTCCCCAATAATATTCTCGACAATTTCAGGATTTCCTATTACAAAACTTGCACCTTCTTTAGTTACAGGAAAATTAGAAATAGAAGTAATATTTCCAATAATTCCGCCAAATCTTTCCCGTTTCACAGTATCAGGAGTAATATTAATTTCCAGATCGGGTTTAATCCGCTTACCATCTTTCACAGGGAAATAAGTAACTGCTACTAATTCAGATGACCTTCCTTGAACATTAATTTTACCCAGAGAAGTACCAGGATTTACATATTGTCCGACAGTGCTTTGAATTTCCAGAATACATCCATCTACCGGACTAAGAATTTTACTATTATCAGCCACTTCTTTTTCTAATTTAGCAATTTCTCGGTTAACGTCTTCTATGAGATTTTTTCTGGTATTAGCTGCTTCTAAATTCTCTTGTTCCAAACGTTTTCTCTGGGTATCTAAATCCTGTAAATCTACTTTTAATTGAGCAATTGTATTTTGGTTTGCTAAATATTTTTCCAGGGCTTCTGTTTCTTGCAATTTAACTTCCTGCAACTGCACTTTTATCTCATTAATTTGATTGAGATTATCCAGAAATTGTTTAGAAGTTTCAGTTGTTTGTGAATCTAATGCTTGGAGTTCAGTTTCAATTTCTCTAATAGTATTGATATTATCTAAATATCTCTGGTTAGTTTCTACTTCTTCCACTTCTAAGTCTTTGAGTTGACCTTCAATTTCATTAATATTGCTGAAGTTTTGTAAATATTTTTCTGTGGTTTCTGCTTCCTGTACTTCTAATTGTTTTAATTCAGCTTGAATTTGAGCAATAGACTGTAAATTTTGCCGAAATTCTTGTTCTGTTTGTAACAAATTATCTTGAGAAATAGCACCTTCAGCAAATAATTCTTGGCGTTGTGTTAGTCTCTGTTGAAAAATAGGAACTAATTCTTGAGCATCTTTTAAACGTTGCTGTAAACTTTCTCGTTGTTGTTGCAATGCCAACTCATTTTTATCTCGCAAAAGTGGAGTTAAATTTTTGGCATTTTGTAACCTTTCCTGGAGGGTGATTTTTTGTTCGGCGATCGCTTGTAATTTTTTATCCCTCAATTCAGGAGTTAATTGTTTAGCATCTCGCAAACGTTTTTCTAAACTTGTTCGTTGTTTATTAATTTCCTGTAATTTTTCCTCTTTTAATATCGGAGTAACAGCTTGCATATCCTGTAAACGTTGCTCTAAAGTTTGACGTTTTTCCCGGAGTGCTTTTAAAGTATTATTTTGTAGAGTAGGTGTAAGATTTTGAGTATCTTGCAAACGTTGTCTTAAACTTTCAGCTTTACTCGTCAAACCATCTATTTCTAATTCAGTCCGTTGACTTTCTAATTGTTGAGTATCTAATGCTTGAGTTTGCAAAAGAACTAATTTTTGTTGTTGTAATTCTAACTGTTTTTTGAGTTGAGATGGATCGATAGTTGCCAGTACATCATCTTTTTTGACACACTCTCCATCCCGAATTTCCAGAGATTCTAAATTACCTTGAATTGCTGATTGAAATTCTACTACTTGTCGAGGACGAATTAATACTCCTTTTCCAGTTACAGTAATAGGTATTTTGCCAAAAATACTCCATAAAATACCAACTAATACTAAACCTCCCAAGATGGCAAAAGATAGCCAGTCTTTTATGGTAACTACTTGTATTAATTGGTCAAACTCTTCTGGGGAAGATATTTGTTCCCATGACTCTTGAGAAAAGATACGGCGTTTTGGGGAGTCGGTTTTGGGGAGTTGGGTAGTCATTTTTTTCAATTACTATCATATTAAGTATAACACTTTTAATTAGGATCTTAGAAGCTGTTTGTAAACTCATAAAAACCTCTCTTCTACGAGCAGAGAGGCTTTGAAATCTTAATTCTCTTGTAGGGAATTAGGGCATGGGGGTTAGGTTTTTAGGATTAATTGGTTCCATATAATACTTCTGAAACGTAATAATTCAGGTGATATTTATATCGCTCTCACCTGAATTATTACGCAGTTACCACCGATTTCAAGCTAGTTTTAGTCTTTTAAACCCTTCTGTACTTAGTGAATTTAGCCTTATTTCTTTAGTGTTCATAATTATTTTTTTATAGGGGAAACTATGACAATAATTTCTTCTATTTCTTTTCCCTAGTACCATATATCTAAAGTCTTGAATATATAATATCATGTCCGCTGGTATCGGAGCGTGTAAACCAAAGGGTGAATATCTACAGGAAATTTAAGTTTTTTCAGGGTTAATACCCTTAAATAAAACCTTCATCTCAAATTTCTGAATTCTGAATTCTGAATTCTAAATTCTTACCCTTTTACAATACCGATGCTACCGGACATGATATAAATGCTAATTCCCAGGAGTTTTCCTGTAAAATAGAAATAATCAAAAATTAAAACCATAGAAATGACATCAGAAAAAGAATCCCTAAATCAACCAATCACAATTAACTCGAAAACTCCCTGGTGGTTAAAAATATGGCAGGAACAAAAAGAAAATATTAAAGTTTTGGCGATCGCTCTATCCTTATCTTTATTAGTCAGAATATTAATTGCAGAACCGAGATATATACCATCAGATTCAATGATGCCAACCTTAGAAGTGGGCGATCGCCTAGTCATAGAAAAAGTATCTTATAATTTTCATCCACCTGTAACAGGTGATATCATCGTCTTTGAACCACCACAACAGTTACAACGCTACGGTTATACCAAAAATCAAGCTTTTATCAAACGAATTATAGGTCTGCCAGGAGATACTATTAGAATTGAGAATGGTTTAGTATATATAAATGACCAACCCCTTTCTGAAAATTATATTGCAGAACCTCCTGAATATTCTTTACTAACTTCAGTTCAAGTTCCTGAAGATAAATATTTTGTAATGGGAGATAATCGTAACAATAGTAATGATTCTCATATTTGGGGTTTTTTGCCTAGAAAAAATATTATAGGTAGGGCAATATTTCGCTTTTGGCCTTATCAAAGATTAGGATCAGTTAATTAATGGATACTGGATAATTGATAATTACCTCAAGGAAAACCGTAATGAAATTGAATATAAGAAAATCTCCTAGCACTTTTTTTCTCCTTGACTGGATTTGCTTTAAACCAGATTGATTAATTATTAATTATCCATTAGTAATCATTTAGTAATAAAGTTGTATGCAACTTCCCTACTTTGTGGTTTACCGATCTAGAAAAAGCAGTGTAAATTTGTTTGTAAAGTTATTAAAAAAAACTTATCCTTAAATATTTCCATTAGGAAACCTCGGTTTATAACTAATTCCTAATCAAAAAATACTGATAACTGAAATCACCATTGTTGTCGATCTAAAATAGGGGGTAAACTTAAGCGAGGAAATCTGTACAATGTATCTCCTTGTTCATCTATTTCTAGAATTGCAGAGAATATTTGTACTTGAGTGTCTAGATATTTTTGAGCAATTTGAGCATCAACTTTAGCAGCAGCAGCTAATTGAATTAGAGAAATTCTACCATTTTGAAGTTGTAATAATCTGTAGAAAGCATCATCTAAAATACGCTGCTGCTGTCTATCATTTGACATATTAACTATAAATGCACCTAGTATAATTCCTAACCCAGTAAGTATTACAAATTCTATAATAGCCATTTAATTAATTAATAATTAATAATTACCTCTTCTTAAACATAAGAGGATTGGTTAATTAGTTTTTCGGTAATAAGGAGGAGAAAGTAAGAAGCAAAAATTAACGAGTAAAATATACTTTTTTTATCTAAACAGGATAAAGGGAAGAAAAACCAGGAAAAATTATCAATCTACTTAGAGTATAACGAAATAAAATTCCCTAGTTATTCTCAGGTTTTTTCCTATTTCGTCAAACTTAAACTTATCCGAGTTAATTTAACTAGAGTAATTGGTGATTTAGTCTTGTAATTATCTATAATTTTCGAGACTAAATTATCCAATTACCCTAATTTTAGATCGAATTTTATAGCACTACGCAAATAAGTTAAGACATTTATAAATACTCAAACTCAGTCATGCATTACTTCTGACTTGCGGGTAGCGCTATACTTAATCAATTTATGCTTCAGGTTCCACAAGATTTTCCAATCCAGCTACTACCTTCGCAGAAATAATCTTGTCTCCTTTACCTAATTGTTCCAAAACCTTTTTACCTTCAACAACATAACCAAAAACTGTATAACGACCATCCAATAAATTTATTCCCGCAGGTGTTAGTTCTGGTTGAAATAAGAAAAAGAAAAATTGAGAGGAACCACCATCATTTTCATCTTCAGGCCGAGCCATAGCCACTGTACCATAAGCAGAAAAAGGCAGAACAGTTTGTTCCCGAAAACGACCAATCTCTTCCAAAGTAAAACTATATATTGGTTCCTTATCCCCCTTCACAAAAATTTCTAATGGGATATTACGGTACTCACCACTATCAGGGTCAATAAAACCAACTTCTGGGCCAGGAGGGTCGCCAGCTTGCAGGACATAAGACTGTTCTGAGCGAATAAACTCTAGGCCATCATAAAAACCTCTCTGAACCAAATCTACAAAATTACCTGCCGTAACAGGGGCACTATAACCATCAACAATCAAAGTCAAAGAACCTTGAGCGGTTTCCATCTCAATAGTAGCGTGACCTTTCAGTTGCGGTAAATTAGAGAACTCTGAAGGTACTTCAAACGGAAATCCTTCTACCATCAACTGTTCAAGCTGACCCACTAATGTCAGTAGTTCTGCCCGTTGCTCCAATACTTGTTCCCCGTCTTTGGCTTCAGCAACTTCTCTAATATTAATAATGCCTTGATCTAGTTGAGCAATTATGGCCTCTGCCTCAGATTGTTTTGATTCAGGCACACTAGCTAATAATTTAGGCTTACTTATACTGAGAACCCTTGATGCAGCAGCAATATCACTACCAACAGAAGTCCAACGTTTGCCCCGCAGTCTATTAGAAATATCCTCTAGACTACTTTGTATTTTACGTACAGGTTCATTTTCTATTGGTAAGGCATACCTTAACAAGGCCCTACCATCAGTAATAGGATCGCCCTGAGGCAAACGACTTTCACGAGTTGTTGCAGTACCACCGTTCCACCAAGCAGCACTAAGACCTATAGACAAAGTAAAGAGTAGCAGCGCTAGGATGCCAGTTTTAAGCAGGCGTTTACAAGTGTTAATTACGAAATTGTGCAGATTTAGCATATTTCTGAATTTTTATTCCCTTAACTAATATTACATGGCTGTCCACGGTCTTAAAGAAGTCAGAAGTCAGATAGGGGAGCCGTCGGTAGGGGGACATACAGAAGTTGTTTTTATAATAGGGATTTTAAGCAACTCTCCAAAAACATTTCGCCAATCAAACCAGGGTTTTAGACCCAATTATTTTGATAAATTTTGTGGGACAAAAATTAGGTGATTTTTGATGAGGTGCTAAAAAATTTTTTCTACTCCCACAATATTCAACTATGATTGTGACTCCCAAATCTTTGGTCCTAACTGATAAACTCCTTCAAATATTTATAGAGAGTATTGTACGATGTCTAATGTTAAGTTCTAATTTGAATAATTAAAAACCGCAATCACGGTGTTATATGATTTCTAGTAATGACTTTCGCCCCGGTGTGACTATAGTATTAGATGGTTCAGTTTGGCGAGTAGTAGAATTTCTGCACGTTAAACCAGGTAAAGGGTCGGCTTTTGTTCGGACAAAGCTCAAAAATTCACAAACTGGTAGTGTTGTGGAGCGAACTTTTAGAGCAGGAGAAACAGTCCCTCAAGCTACTTTGGACAAGAGAGTGATGCAGCATACCTATAAAGACGCTGACCAATTTGTATTTATGGATATGGAAAGCTATGAAGAGGCCAGTCTAACTTCGGCACAAATTGGTGAGCGTGTTAAGTACCTAAGTGAGGGTATGGAGGTTAATGTCATTAAGTGGGACGAACAAATAATAGAGGTGGAACTGCCAAACTCGGTAGTATTAGAAGTGATCGAAACTGACCCTGGTGTTAAAGGAGATACTGCTACTGGTGGTAGTAAACCTGCTACTGTGGAAACAGGCGCTCAAGTTATGGTTCCCTTGTTTATATCCAAAGGAGAACGAATTAAGATAGATACCCGTGATGACAAATACTTGGGTAGGGAGTAACTACAGGAAACTAGACTTCTTACAAAAGTAAGTCAAGAGTCACAATTAGTCAAAATAAAGACAACTCAATAATGTCTTTATTGTAATTATTTGACTTTTAGCTTGGCAAAGGGTTCTTCAGTTTTCCTCGCAGGGGATAATCCCCTGCTTTTTGCTCTCAAGTTCTATATTTTCTGACTTTGCATTTCACACTTCTACCTCTATACTGAAGCAATAATTGATATCCTCCTAACGTTCCCATAGCTTAACAAAGTAGGGTTAGCTCAACTTATTATGAAGTAGCTTATTTTGCCTTTTGCCTACTGAGTCATGGCTGCGCTTTTCATCTCGCGCAGAAACAGAGGAGTTAAACTTTTCGGCGTTGCTGAATAAATGTATGATATTCAGGAGTTAGGAATCACGAGGGAAGAGGGAACAGGGGAAAAAGAAGGTATAAAAAAGAACGTTGCTGAATAAATGTATGATATTACAGGAGTCAGGATCTAGAAAAGAGTTATTTCCTAACTATAAGCTAAGAAATAAATACGATTTACACCATTAGCAATGAATTCTTGACCTATCTTACGAATGCAGTTTCATCACTAAAATCAGCAAATTAAGCTTTTAATGTCGCGCAGCGGGACATAGCAGCGCCCTTAAAGGCCAAATATCTTTCTAGTATGATGGTTACTCCATAGTAAGTTATCCTACTTACTGCTGCCCCAACATCCTTATCTACACTAGCAAATTTCTGGTAGAAGTGCAATATTGATTGCCATTCCCTGGTGACTCTCCCAGACAAAATAGTCTGGATATAAATCCCAACTTTCTGCTCAACCAAGACTGACGCACGAGAACCCAGAAAACCTGTTTCTGTTTTTTCCTTTTTCCTAGATGTCTATTTTTCAAAATAAGGATTTTTTCTAGAAACCAGGTTTAGGGCGCGTAAGTCCTATAAACTTTATATTTTCATTCAAAATCAATTTAGTTTAACACCAATTAACTGGGGATATACAAACTGTGGAATTAGATTTACATCAACTTCGGGAACTACTAACAGCAATAAACCAAACTAATATTTCCGAGTTGACCTTAAAAAGTGGAGATTTAGAACTGACGGTACGCAAAGGAACTTCACTCAGCGATCGCCCCTCATTACCTTCTCCTGACGAGAGCAATGCTGTTTCTGAATTAGTTTCTCCTACTGTAGTCCCGTTGGAAACAACGGCTACGTCAAAAACTCCTGCAACGCCTTCAGCCGCGCCACCTACAGCTTCAAACAAATTTGAAGAAGTTTTGTCCCCAGTTGTTGGTACTTTTTACCGCGCTCCTGCTCCTGATGAACAAGCTTTTGTGGAAGTGGGGGATCGGATTACTTCTGGCCAAACAGTTTGTATTATTGAAGCGATGAAGGTAATGAATGAGATTGAAGCTGAGGTATCTGGACAAATAGTGGAAATTTTAATTAAGAATGGAGAACCCGTAGAATACAATCAACCTCTAATGCTAGTTAACCCCAACTAAAGTTTATCAATACCATGCCACAATTAATTGAAAAGCCTACTCGGATTGAATCTACTGGTAATAAACCTAAGGAAATTGATGAGTATATTGGGCGTGTAAATAGTCAAACTGATGCTATAAGCCTGGCCAAAATGCACTCTCCCAGTGGTTGGATGGAACCAGGTCAAAGGCCGGAATTTGATGAATTCACCCTGGTACTTAAGGGCACTCTATGTGTTGAATATGAAGGTGGAAAATTAGAAGTTAATGCTGGCCAAGCAGTAATAGCTCATAAAGGAGAATGGGTAAAATATAGTACCCCTGGTGCAGAGGGAGCAGAATATATTGCTATTTGTTTGCCTGCTTTTTCCCCCGATACTGTAAATCGAGATTCTGATTAGATACAGAGAAACTTGACTTTACTAGGGAAAGGGGCCGGTTTGAATTATATACTTGTTTGAAAACCGCCCCTAAAGTTTTTTTGATTAGAAATTACCCAAATAAACCCTGTTTATACGAGAAATCCTTGGTTTAAATAATAGACATCTAGAAAAAACCTAGTTTCTGGGTTCTTATGCGTAATATTAAATTTACTTCTTTCCTACTCCCTATTCCCTACTTCCTACTCCCTATTCCCTTAATTTAATTGAAACTCTTGTTGAAAATTCTGCCTAGTAATAGGTTGAGATATTTCTAATCCTTCACCCCCTAGCATTTCCAAAGGTTTGCCCCCCACAAAAATCCAAACTTTAACATCTGGTTCTAAACTAGAGGCAGTATAGATAACTTGTCCCAAACGCCCCATCATTGAAGCACTACCACCTCCAGAAGTAAACTCTTCAGATAAGTCAATGTATACCCCATTATTTTCCACAGTTAAGGCTTGAATTTTGGTTCCTTCGGGTATAGCACTCACAACATCTGTATTTTTTGGCCCAGATAATAAACGGTCAAAAGCAGCGGTCAAAATAGCTTCCGGTTCGTCTGCTGCTTTTATTTTTACTCCAGAGGAAACTAAACCAATATTTCCAGCACTATCATTGACCCAATATAGTTCCACAGTCTTTTCTGTAACTGCTTTGGGTTCTGTTTGGATAGATAAAGGAAACTGTTCGGAGTCTAGAGAATCAATAGTAGCAGGAGGTGGAACAGATATAGTTTGATTAGGTGAGTTTTGAGTGGAGGGGTTTGTCAGAGTCTGGGAATTATCAGAAGTTTTTGTGGTGGTAGATTTTAAATTTGTCCACAAAGCGATGCCACCACCCACCGCCACTGCCAATGCACAGACACTGGCCACAATACCAACAGATAAATTACGAGTTTGATTTTGTTCTTTCATTTTGACCCTCCTTGAAAATTAGGCACAATGGCAGTGAGGAGCTGAATTTTAACTTTCTATTAGGTTAACTATATTACTTCTATTATGCCGAAATTAGCAGTTACTTATTAAGATTAGTATTTTTGACGTAAATTTTGAGACTTTTGGGATTGTATGATTTGAGAGTAAAAAATCAAGTCTTCAAAGAAGTTAGAAGTCAGTGGAGATAATTTCCGTTTGTCATGCTCTGCATTCAGTAGGAAAGCTTTGCAGAATGCAAAACGAGAATCACCCGTACAGAAGTTAGAAGTTAAATTATTACTTTATTCTGTATGATGAAACTAGAAAAAAGATTTAACTGTTAACGCAATTCTGACCTAGGAAGCTAACTGATTAAAAGGCGGGGTTTTAGACGAAATTATTTTGATAAATTATTTATCAACAAATTCTAGGCATAAAAAAATTACTGAACTGATACATCCTAGCTGAAAACTACTGCTGAAACTGATTAATATCAAAACAGCAATAGTTAACAATATAAAAATCAAAGTTGAATTTTTCCAGAATGAAAAAATCATTTTAAGGCTGTCTCGATTAAGTCTTTTAAGGTAGATAATACTTCTGCTACAAGAATTTCCTGAGATTGATGATTTGCTCTTTCTACGAGTTCAACTTTGCCAGATTTTAACGATCGCCCTGTAACTATTCGATAGGGAATTCCAATTAAATCTGCATCTTTGAATTTAACACCCGCTCGCTCGTCTCTGTCATCTAAAATAGTCTCTATTCCTGCTTCATTTAATTCCTTATAGAGATTTTCTGCTACTTCTATTTGTTTAGCATCTTTAATATTAGGAATACAGATAACCGCATGATAGGGAGCGATCGCCACAGGCCAAATAATTCCATCCTTATCATAAGACTGTTCCACCGCTGCCTGGGCTAAACGAGAAACCCCCACACCATAACATCCCATCATTAAAGGCGCTTCTTCACCCTGTTCATTAGTATAAGTTGCCCCCATAGCTTTAGAATATTTTGTCCCCAACTGGAATATATGACCCACCTCAATACCTCTAGCAGTTTCTAGAATTTGACCAGGGTCATGTACAGCGCGATCGCCTTTTTGAGCCTTTCGTACATCTACCACCAACTTTGGCAGACTAAATTCCTGACCCCAATTTGCCCCCACAACGTGATAACCTGATTCATTACCACCAGTTGCAAAATCTGTCAAGTATACGGCTGTTTGATCGACCATTCGTAGAAACTTTGGACTAATGTGCTGACTAGAAGCGATATAATCATCAGACAAATCTGGAGCAATATAACCCAAAGGTAAAGACTTAGCTGCCCATTTCTTTTGCGCTTCCACATCTGGTACAGTCAAGGCCAAAACAGTTTTTGCCTCATAATTTCCAGCCAACTTAGTCAACTCATTCAACAACTTCACATCATTAACATCTTGGTCTCCCCGAAGACTCACCAATACCAAAACAGTCATCCCATTGTCATAAACTGCCTGGTACAAAACATTTTTGACTATATTAGTTGCAGAGCAATGGAAAAACTCACACAGCTTTTCAATAGTTTCCGTACCAGGAGTTTCTAATTTTTCATAAGTATCAAAATGTGAAGTCTCCCCATCTACAGGTAAAGACATAGCCTTTTCCACATTTGCAGCATACTGGCCATCTTCGGTGTAGAGAATTTCATCCTCACCAGCATCTGCCAAAACCATAAATTCTTGGGAACCAGAACCACCAATGGCCCCAGAATCAGCATCAACGGCCCGAAATTGTAACCCACTGCGACGTAATATATTTCGATAAGCCTTATCCATATCCTGATAAGTCTTCTTCAGGCTTTCCTCATCAGCATGAAACGAATAGCCATCCTTCATAATAAATTCCCGACCTCGCATTAACCCAAAGCGAGGGCGAATTTCATCTCGGAATTTGGTTTGGAGTTGATAGAGATGTAGAGGTAATTGTCTATATGAACGAATCATTTCTTTAGCAACAGTAGTTATGACCTCTTCATGAGTTGGGCCTAATCCTAATTCCCGATTTTGACGGTCAATCAGAGAAAACATGATACCCTCAGCTTGGGTATAAGTATCCCAGCGGCCAGACTCTCGCCACAAGTCGGCGGGTTGAAGTTGAGGGAGCAAACATTCTTGGGCGCCAGTAGCATTCATTTCTTCACGGACAATTGTGGAGACTTTATTTAGAACCCGTAACATCAAGGGAAGATATGCGTAGATACCACTACCAATGCGACGAATATATCCAGCACGGATGAGGAGTTTGTGGCTAGGAATTTCTGCTTCCGCAGGGTCATCTCGTAGAGTGACTAATAACATTTGAGATAGTCGCATTGTTGCTCCTTGGTAAAAATAATAATTATCTCAGATTAGTTGAGGACATCTAGTATAGCGCTACGCAGAAGGGAAAAGACATAAAGGTAAAAGGCAAAATTTTACTATAATTACAATAAAATTAACTACTGTTGACTTAGAATGATATATTTTCTCTGAATAAAGTGAATTTCAACCAGAAGATTATGGAAAAGTCAGCAGTTAAGCCACAATTTCCACTTGTAACAGTCGGTGCTTTAGTTAAAGGGCCTTCCGATCGAATATTAATTGTTGAGACTACAAAATGGAAGGGTACATGGGGAGTACCTGGGGGAAAGGTTGACTGGGGAGAAAGTTTAGAGACTGCTGTGGCGCGGGAGTTTATGGAGGAGGTGGGGTTGACATTGACTGATATTCGCTTTGCTATGTTCCATGAGGCAATACTCGATCCACAATTTTATAAGGAAGCTCATTTTATTATGGTTAATTATTGGGCAAAATCTGATGGAGAAGATGTTGTGCCTAATGAAGAAATTGTCCGATGGGAATGGATTACTCCTGAAACTGCTTTTGATTATCCTTTGAATAGTTATACTCGGATACTTATTGAAAAATTTAGGTCTCAAACCTCTTTTTTATAGTTTATAGCTATTTCCAAGTTGAAGAAAATGTTGGTTAAGTTTCGGTAAAGTCTTATCATCTTTATCTTATACTTTGACTAATTCCCAAAAATTAATAACTCCATTAATCCAGTTTTATTTAGAAGGTGATATTTGTTGAGAAGAAATTTGTCAAAGCTATAAAATTTTTCAAGAATTTAGAGGAGAATAATTAATCTAGAATGCGGTTATATAATATATGTTTATAATTCCGGTTATCTTCACAATATTCAATCTTCCTACCTGCCCACTTCCTCATCTCCCGATATAAGAGGAGCGATCGCTTCATAATCCACAATTATAGTATCTACTCTGCTTGCGAGAAACAACCTGTTACTCTTTCATATTCATATACAAGAACAGAAAAGTCGGTCAGAAAAGTAAATCTTCGATTTTTACAGTAATACTTCCTTGATTATCCATACCATTAAAAAATTTGACCTTAGTTTTATCATTATCACTAAGTATAGTTGAACAGGTTAATAAATTTCTTTTCCCCTCAATTTTTCCCTCGAAAATATCGTAAAAAGTTTGTTCATTATCATTTCTTATATCTGCTTCTTTAATTTCATTTCTATCATAAAAAATTGCTCCTTTAAAATCGATATGAATAGAAGAGCGATTATAGTTTTTATCTGGGTTCCCATAATTATTCAAAGTCAATAACATATACATTCGATTCATAGTATCCCTAAATTTTTCGTGAATTTCATCTAAGGAACTGCTAATAATTTTTCCTGACTTACTTTTCCTCGGTTGAAGGGATGATTTCAGCTCAACTAGAATAATATTTAATCTATAACTATTACTTTCTAAATATTTCTGCAAAACCAACAATGCTATTTCTGTAGTCTTGCCACTTGTTGATATTCCAAAAATCTCTTCTTCCAAATTTATCCTCCAAATTTTTTCTATTTTAAATTTTTCATTGGCATAATTTAACTCTGTAATCTTGACCTGTTTTAAATTGGGTGTTCTCTCTCTTTTTTCGTTGATTTCTATTAACTCATCATCTAATGATATTTCTTCTATTAACTTTTCTTTGGCTAAAGCTTTATGAAATTCGTTTCTAACTAGAAAATGGTCATTGACATTCTCCTCATTAATAATCAAAAATTTGTTTCTTGCTTTACTCATCTTCGGTTTCTTTCAGATAGATGTAGTCAGTTAATACTTTCCTGGTTTTATCTAGAGAATCTATTATGTCTCGAAAGTTTCTAAAGTAAACTCCATATTCATCAGCTTCATAGTCAATTATTCTGCTGCCATCGAAGAAGTAAACTCCAATATCATCTTTGGAAATAGAGTGATCGGTATAGGCATATTTGAGGTTATTTTCCTCAACTATCTTATCAACAAAATCACTGCTATATTCATTTTTCAGCACATCCAGATAGATGTAGTTATTGACAGCATTAGCTAGAAGCGGACTGTGAGTTGTAACTAATACTTTATTCTCTTTTTGGGTAGCAAACTGAATTAATAGATCGACTAATTTAACTTGATTTTCTGGATGTAAATTTTCTTCTGGTTCATCGATCATTAGAAAATTATTCTTTTCAGCAGCCCAATATTTTAGATATAGGTAAAGCAAAGTTAATTGATTTACTGAGGAGGAAGTTAAGTGCATTGGTAAGTCTTGGTTTTCTTTCCCAAATCTAAAATAAAATTCTATTGGGGAGATCCCTTCTAAACTTTTTAAGACTATGTTTCCTCCCATTATTTTTCTCAGTTTTTCGATGATATTTTCATAATGTGTCACTATTTCTGTATTTTTATTCAGAGAATATAGTTCTTCAAATACATCGTTCATAGGTTCGGTGTAAGGTCTCTTAAATAAATTATCTTTGATAGAATCTGGTTTAATTTCATCCTTATTTTTCCTATTATTATGCTCAATTAAATCAATAATTTTCCTCACATCTTCTTCACGTCTTTTTCTATCTATATCATATATATACTTATAAAAAGTTGGATAGAATTGACGACTAGAAGGTAAAAAGAATGTTTGATGTTCATGGTTTAGCAAAATAAGCATTATGTGTAGAACCAAATATATTTTAATATTTCGCTTTATATCTTCCTCAAAATGCTTTTTAGGAACCAAATCAAAAAAACCTTCTGGCAAAGTTTTTTGTTCAATAGTGATTGATAAAGAATTTATAGATTTATTGATAACTAAATAATTTAGGTCTTTATAATCTTGAGAACTAACCTGAAAACTTCCTTGAAATTTACGTTGTTTCAATTCTTCTAGTCCATTGAGTTCAAATGATATTTCTAGATTAGAAGTAAAAGATGTAGACTGAACATTAAATATATTAGTGACTTCTTCTTTTAAAAATACCTCGTATTCTGACAAAATCTTATTAACTAAATCTTGATAAAGATTAACTTTATAAATATTAACCTCATCCGGAATTTCAATAGGAATATTTTCTAGTTGAATAGAACGAGCAAATTTATCAATTACCTCTGGATTAAAAATTGCCCACAATAGTTGAGAAATGTAAGTTTTTCCACTATTGTTATGACCAACAAAAACGTAAAATTTTTTAGATAAATCAATTGTCTGAGTATTGTTCCTAATCGGACCAAAATCTTTAACCAACAACTTCATTTAATATTTCTCCTTTATTGCTAAAAATATAGCTAATTTATTCAAGTATTGATACTAAAATAACATCTTTTAATCAATAAATATAGGTGGGTAAAAAACCCACCTCAAAAACTATAACCTACTTCAACCCATCAACTAACTGCTCCCTCGCACTCTCCAACGCTTCTTTCAACTTACTCGGATCGCGACCTCCTGCTTGCGCCAAGTTCGGACGGCCACCGCCTCCTCCTCCACACATTTTCGCTATCCCTCCTATAAATTTCCCTGCTTGCAAACCTTTACCATTCACGGACTTACTAAAAGCAGCAACTAAACTAACTTTACCCTCAGTACCAGAACCCAATACCACAGAACTCTCGCCCAACTTTTGTTGTAACCGTTCCGCAGCAGTTTTCAATGCTTCTGCATCAACACCAGGCATCTCTGCTACCAATATCTGAAACTCACCCACAGTCTCAGCATCCCCTAATAACTGATCGGACTTCGCTACTGCTAACTCGCCTTTCAACGCCTCCAACTGTTTCTGCGACTCCTTCAACTCCTGCTGTAAGTTACTTACCCGCTCTGATAATTCCTCCGGTTTTATCTTAAACCGATCGGTCAACTCTTTAACTACAGCATCCCGGACGTTCAAATAATCTAAAACTGCTAAACCTGCAACTGCTTCAATACGACGCACCCCAGAGGAAATACCAGCTTCAGAAATAATTTTAAACACGCCAATTTCTGCCGTATTACTTACATGAGTTCCCCCACATAATTCCATCGATACTCCCGGATAGTCAACTACCCGCACCACATCGGCATATTTTTCTCCAAACATGGCAACTGCTCCTTTTTCCTTTGCTACTTCCAACGGCATTTCTGCAACTGTTGCTGGATGTGCTTCCGCTATCCAACTATTCACCTGTGCTTCCACTTGCTCAACTTCCTCCGGTTTCAACCCTCGCGGACAATTAAAATCAAACCGCAAACGGTCAAAAGATACCAACGAACCTGCTTGAGAAATTGACGAGTCTACAAGAGACCGCAAAGCAGCTTGTAATAAATGAGTCGCCGTATGATTTGCCTGCGCTCTTCGCCGACAAGCAGCATCTATTTGAGCATTCACAGTCATCCCTAACTGTAAGATACCTCGCTCAACACGACCGAAATGTACAAAAATATTATTCTGCTTCTGCACGTCTTCTATCCGTACTACCACAGTATCCCCACTCAGAAAACCGCGATCGCCTATTTGACCGCCAGACTCAGCATAAAAAGGGGTTTGGTCGAGTACAATTTGCACTTGAGTACCTGTTTCAGCAGACTCAACCTGTTCCCCATCAGCTACTAATGCCATTATTTGTGCTGGGGAAGTCAAATCTGTGTATCCTAAAAATTCGGTTTGGTCAACATCTAATTTCACTCCACCTTCAGCAGTCAAGTCAATAGTTTCGTGTGCTAACTGAGAAAGAATTCGCGCCTGCTCCATTTCTGACTCAAACCCATCGACATCAACAGTTAAACCATTTTCTTCTGCTATTTCCTGAGTCAATTCTAGGGGGAAGCCATAAGTGTCATACAACTTGAAAGCATCTTCCCCAGAAATTTGTTTGCTTTTCTGAGTTTCTGGTTTTGCCATAATTTCTGCCAACAATTTTTCGCCCCGCTCCAATGTTTCTAAGAAGCGAGACTCTTCCCTTTCCAACTCAGCTTTAATAGCAGTTTCCCGTTCCCGCAAATTTGGGTAAACATTCTCAGAAAGAGCGATCGCTGTCTCAGCAACTTTTGATGTAAATTCCCCAGAAATGCCAATCAAACGACCATGACGAACAACCCGGCGAATTAACCGTCGTAAAATATAACCCCTACCAACGTTAGATGCAGTGACACCATCAGCAATTAAATGAGCTACTGCTCGCACATGATCGCCAATAACCTTCAGAGAAATTTTGGTTTTATCATCACTTTTGCTATAGTCGATACCAGCAATATCAGCAGCAGTTTTAATGATGGGAAAAATCAGGTCAGTTTCATAATTATTCGGCACTTTTTGTAATATTTGCGCCATCCTTTCCAACCCCATCCCAGTATCAATATTTCTGTTTTTTAGTGGGGTGAGATTTCCCTCTACATCGCGGTTATATTGCATAAACACCAGGTTATAAAATTCGATAAACCTGCTGTCGTCTTCCAAGTCAATGTTCTCATCCCCTAATTCTGGATGAAAATCATAATAAATTTCCGAACACGGACCACATGGACCAGTTGGACCTGATGCCCAAAAATTATCTTCTTCTCCCATCCGTTGAATGCGGTGTGCAGGAATACCAATTTTGTCGCGCCAAATTGCAAATGCTTCATCATCCTCTCGGAAGACACTGACAACTAAACGCTCTGGTGGTAAACCGAATATTTTTGTGGAAAGTTCCCAAGCGAAGGCGATCGCTTCTGGTTTAAAATAGTCGCCAAAACTGAAATTGCCCAACATCTCAAAAAAAGTGTGATGTCTGGCAGTGCGACCAACATTTTCGATATCGTTGGTACGGATACATTTTTGGGAAGTGGTCGCGCGGGGATATTTCCGGGGTTCTTGTCCAAGAAATATTGGTTTAAAAGGTAACATTCCCGCAATAGTCAGTAATACTGTGGGGTCTTCAGGAACTAGGGATGCACTGGGTAAAATAGGGTGTTCCCGTTGTGCGTAAAAGTCGAGAAACTTTTGGCGAATTTCGTTACCTGTGAGTTGTTTTGCAGACATAATTAATTTAAGATGTTTGATTTTGATTTTCAGGCGTTTAGGTAAGACTTTACCTTTTCTGTTATTACTTTACTTTAGTAGGTACTAGGTGTTATAGACCATTAAACTAGAGTAATTTTCTCAGGATTTACCTAAATAGGCTATATCATTCATAGCTATATTTTATATTATTTATAGCTATATTTTACCTTTTAAACTAATATTAGTTAACTCATCAATCAATAAGAAATAATCTATAATTTTACAGAAAATTTTAATCAGGGATTATTATGAGCAACATTACTTTTGGTAACTTAATAGAAGATAGTATTAGCCTTGAGGGGGAGCAAGATACCTATACCTTCAATGGCCGTTCTGGAGAGGGATGATATATAAGATTATCTACAGATTTTGAACCAGATCCAGCCATTACTATTTTCCGGCCTGATGGTTCTATTCTCACGGAGCAAAGTAGCTCTAATAGAACACTAGAACTAAGTGGTAGATTAGACGGTGATGGAATATACACAGTTATAGTAAAAGATAGAGATGGTTTCAGAACAGGGCAATATAGTTTATTTCTTCAGAATCTCACTAATCCAGAAAACTCTACTCCACTAACATTTGGTAGTTTGATATCTGGTAGTATTGATAGTTCTGTAGAAGTAGACACCTATACTTTTGAAGCTCTTGCTGGAGACAAAATTTCCTTGAATGTAAGTAGCCCTGATTCATTTAATTTGTTTCCACAGGTTATGGTATATGACTCAGATGGGAATCTTTTAGAAAGTTCCAGCGAACCAACAGAAGTTGATATTCAACTTTCTATAGAAACCAGAACCACCAACTCCTACACAACCACCAGACGAAACCCTCAATGGTAGTAATGGCGATAATATTATTAACGGTGGAGAAGATGACAACCAACTCAACGGCAGAAGAGGTAGGGATTTACTCCGAGGTAATGGTGGCGATGACACATTACTTGGTGGTATTGGTAATGATACTGTCAGTGGCGGTAATGGAGATGATACTGTTAATGGTGGTCGTGGTCGCGATCAAGTATTTGGTGGTGCTGGCGACGATCTGTTGCTAGTGCAGAATGGCGGAAATAACTGACCAGTTACAAAATCCTAAAAGTCTTACTAATCAATACTTCTGACTTCTGACTTCTGACTTCCGCGTAGCGGCACTAGGTCGCCCTGGTAACGATATCTTGTTAGGAAGTGATAGTGACGATACTCTAGAAGGAGCTATCGGTTGCGATCGCTTAAATGGTGGAGCAGGTAACGAGCAACTTACAGGAGGTGCTAGTATTGACCGCTTTATCTTTAACACTAATGAGGAATTTCAGAGAGAGGATGTAGGTATAGACACAATTACTGATTTTTCCCAAACCCAGGGAGATATTATTCTCTTAGACTTGACAACTTTTACTGCTGTCAACAGTGAATCAGGAACAGGTTTCAGCATTGCCAGTGAGTTTGCTACTGTTACTAATGACCAAGAAGCAGCAACCGCTGATGCAATAATTGTCTATAATAGTGAGAATGGTAATTTATTCTATAACCCTAATGGTAGTGAAACTGAATTTGGTAGTGGAGGTCAATTTGCCACTTTAACAAATATCCCATTGTTAGAAGGAGAAGATTTCTTCCTCAGAAGTTAGCCGCCATTTGCCGGCAGTGGGAGCATCTTGCCCCCGTGCTAGGTGTTGATAGATGTTTGGCGCTAAAGGGCAAGTACAAACAAAAACTTTTTTATAACTAATTATCCAAAAAGATGAGGTCTTATTCAGAGTAGTTTAACCCGACTTCTTCTGGTTAATGAGGAACATACGACAAATATTTGATAGAAAAAAATCAACCCGACTTCTCAACTCAGTTATATTTTATTAAGTGAAGTTTCATAAAGAAATGATCTAAAAATAAACTTTGAAAAACATCTCTAGTATATCAATCTGCTGACTTTTAAACAATACAATTTAGTATTAAGATGTGTTACTAAAAATGCTATAAAACTGCTCCTTTTAACCTGATCAAATTAACATTTTTCAACACTATTTTCATAATTATAGAGTTAGAATAGAGAAAGTTACAGCCTGACTATATAGTTAGATGTACAGCTCTATTTTTATAAACTTGTAAAATGAAAACGGATTATCTGATCATAGGCAGTGGTTTATCCGCCTTAGTATTTGGAGCGCTAATGGCAAAATCCGGTAAGCAAGTCCGAATATTAGAGGCCCATGAGCATCCTGGAGGTTTTGGTCATACCTTTACGATGGCGAAAAAATATAAATTTAATGCACAACTTCATTACGTTTGGGACTGTGGAGAAGGAGGCAGTGTTAATCGAGTTCTCAAAAAGCTAAATTTAGATCGAGTTGTTACTTTCAATCATTATGATCGTAATGGATTCGACCACATGAGAATGCCTGGTTATTCACTAGATATTCCCTCAAAATCAGAGGAATTAATTCAGCGTCTTGCGGCTTTATTTCCTGCTGATGCTCCTCGCTTGCGTCAATTTGTTGAAGAGGTAGAAAAAACCAGTGAAGGGTTGAAAATATTATCACCCCCTCTCAACCCTGCTGACTTATTTCAAAATATTGGAGAAGTTGTCTGTGCTTTAAAATATTTGCATAGTACCCTTCAGGATGTTTTCGATCGCTTTAATCTTCCCCAAGCAGCGCAAACTCTTTTAGCCTTACAATGGCCGGATTTCTTATTGCCGCCAGAACAACTATCTTTTTATGCCTGGGTAATTTTATTTACCGGATATCAAAAAGGGGCTTTTTACCCAGCCAAACATTTTGAGTTTGCTATCGATTCTTTGGTCAAGGTTATTGAAGAAAATGGTGGTGAGATTTTATATAATTATGAGGTAACTGACTTTATTCTTAAAGATAAAACAGTGAGTGGTCTTCGAGCTATTAATCGTCTGAACAATCAAACTCAGGAATTTACCGCCGAAACAATGATCTGTAATATGGACCCGAAAAAAGCTGCCCAGGCGATCGGGTGGGAAAAATTCTCCAAAACATTACAGAAAAAGCTCAATTATGATTATTCGCCCTCAAACTTTGTGGCATACTGTGCAGTCAAAGATATCGATCTGCGAGACTATGGATTTGGAGAATGGAATACCTTTCATACCGAGCATCGCAATTTGAATGAAGCCTTTACTCAAATGTATGAAAAGCACGACTTTTCTAACCCTTCTTTTGCAATTACAACTCCGACTTTATTAACCCAAGAGGAACGAGACTGTCCGGAAGGATATCAGATTATTGAGTTTTTGACCGTTGCTAATTATGGTTACTTTAAGCAACTGAAAGAACAAGATAAGAAAGCCTATCAAAAGAAAAAGACAGAAATTTTAGATGCCATGCTGAATGTAATGGAACGAGATTATATTCCCAACTTCAGAAAGCATCTGGTTTTCAAAATTACTGGCACTCCCACAACAAACGAGTATTTTTGTGGTTGTCCCGAAGGCAATTCTTACGGTTCTAGCTTAACCCCTAATAATATGGGAATAGGTAGGCTCAATCATCACACTTCTTTAAAAAACTTCTATTTTTGTAATGCTTCTTCTGGGTATCCCGGATTTGCTCCTACATTTTGGACGGGAGCAATTTTGTATCAAAGATTATCGGGAGACTTAATTTTATCCAAAAACTAAAGGGTGAATAAAAATATGAAAATCGCAATTATTGGAGGCGGAGCAAGTGGTTTAGTCACAGCATACTTACTTGATAAACAAGGTCATCAGGTTACACTTTTAGAAAAAGAAAATATTTTGGGGGGGCATATTCGCACCCTGAATAAGAATATTCAACCCAATCAATCTAACTGCAACCAAATTTTAGAATCCGGTGTTCTAGAATTTCCCCTTAAGTTTCATAACTTTCTCAATTTAATGAAAGAATTGGAAGTGGAATTGGAACCCGTCAAGATTGGTTCCGCTTTATTTCTTCAAGATGGTCGCCATTTTCTTTCGGGAGAAACGATCAAAAAAAATTTTACAGGTATTCAGCGTCTGCTTGAATATCTGCGCCTTGATACACTTTATGCTCGTTCGGCAGGATTTTGGGTGACAACTCGTTTTGCCAAAATGCAGGATTTTTATAATCACCCGATGTCTCAACACTTAAAGCGCCAGTGTCTTCGTAATTGTTGGCTGAAATTACTGACCATGTATAGCTATTCAATGCCATTTGAGACCATCGACGATTTTCCTGCGGAATTAGCCATTCCTGCCCTCCGAGATTATATTTTTGTGGGTTGGGTGCGAATTAAAGGCGGAGTGTATTCATATATCGAAAAAATTCTTCAACGCTTTCGGGGTAAGATTTGGCTCAATGCAGAAATTAAAGAAATTTCTCGAACCGCTGATTCTGCGAACATTCGGATGTCGGATGGAGTGACACAAAGATTTGACAAGGTAGTTTTCGCGACACCACCCGATCGGGTACGGCAGTTATTATCCGATCCGACTGACGCAGAAATCAAACGCTTTTCTCTCTGGAAGGCCAACCACGCCAAAACAATTATCCATTTTGATACCTCAATGTATGAGCGTTATGGGATTCAAAAATCTTCTGAATTTGACTTTTTTCAAACGGATAACGGCTGGGGATATAATGCTTATCTCAACCAACTTTGCGGAATTTCATCCTCTGAGCAATACAGTTTGGCATTTAACATAAATCCTTTGCTTGCTCCAAAGAAAATTATTCATATTCAGGAACATCAAACACCTTTATACAACGTTGACGCTTTTGAATATCGAGACGAAGTTGTTATTACTAATGGAGAGAATAATACTTATCATGCAGGAGCTTACTTAGGAGATGGGTTGCATGAAGGAGCAATTACTTCTGCTATCCGGGTTGCCCAATTATTAGCATAGAACGATCGACGGCGACTCTAATTAACTTGATATCTCATTGTCCTCATTTGGCAATTTCTCAGGAGCGATCGCTCAATATCTTTGTAGCTCAAGTTTATCAACTTATATCAATTCAATTTAAGGATGTCAGAAATAGTTTCAAACTTTAAATGTCAAATAATTGCCTGAAACTATTGTATTGTCAAAGTTTTGAGTCTATAAAATCGAACTTCTGACTTCCGTGAAACGGTATTACTCTTCCTCCTCAAATACTGGTGGCCAAATTTCCGATATCGGTAGTTCCCAACCAGGTAATAATTCTGGGATAGTCAAAGTATCTTCATTTGTTAAAATTATCGGTTCGCCATCGGCGCGATATACGGTTACGGTAAAATTTTTGGGATCTACTAAAATACCTACTTGGCTTCCCAATTCAATAAATTTTTGGAGTTTTTCTACTAACGGTTTAATATTATCTGATACTGACCTGACTTCAATAGTTAAATCCGGCACAATTTTAGCAAAAGCACGAGGAGCTTGACGCATCTTTTGAGCGGGAACAAAAGAAACATCAGGCCCGCGCAAGTTGCCGTCTGGTAGGCGAAATCCGGCAGAAGAACCTGTAACTCTTCCCAATTTACGGGGGAGTATCCACATACTCAGAAAGGTGATTACTCGAGCGATAATTTCTTCGGAAACGTAGTCTGATAATCCCATAATAATAATTTGGCCGTCAACTAATTCGGTTCGGTAGTCCAGATGAGCTTCTGTTAGTTGTTTTTGAATTTTTTCTAAGTCTGCAACTGTCAGAGACATAGATTTTATCTACCTTATTCTTTGAGACTGTTGATACTATTATAGCGGACAAAGTTGGGGATGTCATGGAAAATAATTGTTTTGGTGGCGATCGCATAGATGCTAAATTGCTTCCATAGCAATATTAGCAAATCACAAAATATAATATTTTCATTGCCAGGGAGGTGGGAAAAATCCTTAATTTTGTTCATCTCTGATTAAACCCCCTAAGCAATCTCTCAATAGCGATCGCTCTTTTAACTGTTTTGTTTGTGACAAAATTGCTTGATAGTAGTATTACAGGGCTTTTTATGATTACTAGACCACAAAGTAGGGATAAAGTAGCATAAAGCGAATGCTCTTTTTCATCCCGATCGCTTTGCAAATTGAAAATGGGACAATTCTCAATTTTCAATTTTCAACTTTTTTAGATGTCTGTACCAGGCGAAGTACAAACAGATAGAAAGTAAAAGTAGTAGCAGGGATAGGATTTGGAAATTATCCCAACGTTTCATCATAAACATGATTCCTGTGAGGCACAAAACTATTTGCCAGGGAATCGCGATCGCAGTCGCCAGCAAATCCCGCCGATTCTCTAATGTGATTTTGACCATGAGATTGCGGGGCAGATTAACGGCGATCGGCTTCCAGAAACCGAAGGGGCGGGTGATAGTATAGAATTTCTCCAGGACTGACCGTTCCGTTGCTGGAGTTAACAGGGTGCCAGCGATGCATCCTGCCAAGGAACAACTACTAGGAATTAAAAATTGGATAAATTCGGCAAGTTGCAGATTTGGGAAGGAAGGTAAGACGATCGCCTTAGTAACAATTGCGGCTACCATGCCAGCAGCGATACCGGTGGCAAATCCATAGCCATTAAACCGCCACCAATACCATCTTAACAGCAGAGGAACCGCAAGACCTGTGCCCAATCCCAGGGTCAACCATCCCCAAATTTCATTAATATTGGAGATACTGAAGCTAAATAGCAATCCCACCATGACTATAATAACCGATGCCCAGCGACTTTGAGCCAGCAGTTTGCGGTTGTCAGCTTGCGGATTGAGATAAGCTTGATAAATATCTTTCACCCAGTAAGCAGCGCCACCATTAATTAGGGAGTCAAAAGTAGACATTCCGGCGGCAATAAAACAAGCTAATATCAATCCTTTGATTCCCACTGGTAGGTAGGTAGCGATAACTGTTGGCAATACCAGTTCCGGGTCGGGAATTACTTGGTTAGTAATGCCGTAATTGATGCCGAGGATCGCAAAGGCAGTTACCAAAGGCCAGCGAAAGGAAAGCAAGAATATCCACCACAGGGACATTAACCCCACTTCCCGATCGCTTTTGGCAGCAAAATAGCGCTGCATCATATAGCCACCAATACCGCCAAACCCTTCCATCAATACCTTCAGCAGATAGAAGCAAAGGATAGCCCCGAACAAGTTGAAACGCCCATAGTCTCCTGGTAAGTCTACCGACATTGAGGGGAATATACTACTCCACTCGCTAAAATTCCACTCGTGTAATTGATCGGTTCCTGGAATGGAGATGGCAAATGTCTCCGGGAGAGGGGGAAGTTGCAGGGCGATCGTGCAGATATAGATGATAGCCACAAAAATCAATACTCCCTGAAACAGGTCTGTTAACACTACTCCATAAAAACCGCTAAGGACAGTGTATATCAATGCTAGGAAGATAATTAAAATTGAAGCTAGGCGGGCATCGACAGTGATAAATTCTCCTAAGAATTTGCCCCCACCTATGGCAAAGTAACTAATCCTGCCAATGGTCAAGATAATAGCAGCAACGGCACTAACTATCCGGGCAAGATTTCCTTCCCGTCCGACTCCAAAACGCAAATGCATCCATTCCGCTAAAGTCATAACTTGGGCGCGACGATTCCATTTGCCCATAAAAATCATAAACATTGCTAAAATTAAGGCAATGCTACCCCGGAGTTCCAGAAAAAATCCCTTCGTTCCCAAAGCGTAGACTAAGGCCGTTATCAACATTGTCCCCGCAATGTCTGTATTGGAAGCCATCCCGGAAGCCCCCAATACCCACCAAGGCATATTCCGATCGCCTAGAAAGTAAGAGTCTATGCCAGCCGAAGCTTTCCGCTGGAGAAATATGCCAAACAAGACTATCGCCAGCAAGTAGATGCCGACAATAATGTAATCAATTAAATGCATAAACTCCTCAACTGTCTTAATCAGTATCATTGATAGTATTACAATATTTTAGCCATGTCAAGTCACTACTGACAGGGGCTTGTATCGTTGTCGTGCAATAAGAGTTACACCGTCAACTATAGGATTACGGAGAATTTCGGTAAAGTGGAATGAAGCGATCGCTTTAATCGTAGATTTTCAAAGCAATCTCTCAACTTTTCCGCAGTGAGGGGGTAGAGAAAATCCTTGATTTTTCATCTGCAATCTAACCTCTGAAGCAATCTCTCAGTAGCTATAGCGCAGTGGAACGGAGTTATATCGCTACTGTTTTCTGGCAAATAGATCAAGCGATCGCTTATGCTACAATAATTGAATACAAATTTCTGTAGGGAAAAATGATGGACAAATAGCGACAACATATAGTCTCAAACCCTAAAATAATGATAGGCAAACCAGCGATCGCGGGAACTTGTATTACTGTGGAATTTATTCTCGAAAGTCTGGCAGCAGAAGAGACTCTAGAACAATTGTTGGAGGGGCATCCCCGACTTAAGTGAGAGGACATTCAAGCAGCTTTAGCGTTTGCTATGGAGGTTGAATAGAAATCTCCAAAAATCAATCCTTTCTCCCTATTACCTTTGTTATTGAATTTAGAATTAGTGTTTTGTCACAAGAGAAATTATAGAAACCATTCGGAAAGTAGTCTATGTCGAGAGCGATCGCTAACTTGAAATTAGCCTGTCCGATACTGTAGAACCGGGTTTAGTAGAAGTTTTGGTGGTAGTACAATCTTTACCCCTAGTAAGGGAAGTTTCGCAAGAGGAGGAGGAAGCTTTAGACCTTTTTGGCTTTTTGCCAAAACGGATAGATCCTCTTGAATTTCAACAAGTGTTAAGGGCAGAGTGGGATGACTAAATACTTGCACGCCATCATCAATTAAGCAGATAAAATTATTACTATACTACCTTTTAACTTGCTTTTCACTCTGTGAGACTACTACCACTTTATTAAGAAACTTTTCAGAATTACCACTTTCATAGATTAAAGAGAGTATGATCAATTAGCCTAGCTTGAGAGATTTTAAGATGGTGTCATATCTGGCCATTAACAAATTCCAGGATGTCTTTTACCCATATCTGGATACTGTTAAAGATTTTTGTTACTTATTTTTGGCTCTAGGAATTGCTTTAGTTTTCTGGAGTTATGCTGAACGATATACTGAAAAAGGACTCCGATTTGTTAACCCCCTATTATTTTTAGTTATGGTTATTTGGGGTGCAAGTGGCTTTTTTTTCCTTAGTCCTGTTCTACAGTTTTTACCTAGTTTTTTTGACTCAATTCTTGATATTTTTTATAAAGCAATACCAGATTGGGATATTGCTTTATATATTTGGTCTAATTATTGGTTTCCAAGGGTAGGTTGGGAATTCCTAAAACATCGTAGTTGGCTCTTTAGCTCAGTAATTATCCCTACAGCTATTCTGGTAATTAGCATACTACCATCTTTATTACACAAACCTATTTTAGCTAAAAAGTATCGTTGGCATCTAAATACTCTACGAAGTATTGCATTTGGTTTATTTGTTGGAGTTTCTGTTAACCTTTGTGGAGACATACTTCTAAGTTTTATTCCTCGGGGTGATATAGGGTTTAAAATTTATGGTTGGAATCAATCGGATTCTCTAATTTGGTTTGCGTTTCATATATTCTTAGGAATTTTTATTCCTTTCCTATGGATTTGGTTGATAGGTGTAACTTATAAAAAATGAAGTAAATTAGAACTATGAAAAATATGCAAAAAATGCTTGCTGCTGGTGCTGTGTTAGTCACAGTTACGGTTGTTGTTATTTCTTCTCCAGAGTCAGATTTTACACTTAGTCCTGGTTTTGATAGAAAAACTGAAATTGGTTATCTTGGTGATGAAAAATCAGAATATGATTATCAAGAGAATTGTAAGGGAGGCATAGCAAATATACGTCCTAGTAGAGATCCAGATCACATAGCAACATTAACAGATAACTTTGATAAGTCTATAATCAAAGTAAAAGTAAAAATAGAAGCCAAAGCTACTCCAGAAAAAGTAAATCCTGGGATTCTTATCAAAGCGGTAACAAAAGAAGAAATTATTTGTGAAAAAAATGATGAATCCGATTTAATATATTTTAGTTATCAAAACACTGATGAAATAGAAGCAGATACTTATCAGGTTTGGGTAGGAGATACAGAAGAAAATAATAATTTGACTAAAGATATAAAATATATAATAGAAGTTACTGAAGAGCCGAATTATTAAGTAGTCATGCCAAATTAATTACACATACTCTAAAGCTCAAAAGTTGATGCTGTAAAAATCATAGGAAATAAATAATGGTAATTAATTTTGTTTAAGCACTTATTGATTAGATATATCTAAAAATTGCCAAAGTTTTTTTATTTTGATTTGATTATTTTTTGAGGTTGGCTAATAAAGGTATGAAACATAATTAATGTCAAAGATAAAATGCTTTTCAGCTAATAGTTATGCGCCCGCCCTTAAAGTACAATCATAGCCAAAATCACCAACGCCTATAATTTATACTTTTTTGCTTTTTTCCAATGATATCTATAGACTCGCCTAAGAAAGTTCCTCTCTTCTAAGGGAAGATAATCTTCCAGATCATCTAGAAGATCATCTGGTGAGTTTAGCTCATATTTTTTTTCGTAATATTCGACAAACTTCTTATTAACATTGATAAGAAATTGTTTAAATTTAGGATCGCTTACACTTCTAAAATATTTTTGAAGCAAACTATTTAATTGAATAATTTTCCGACTAATATTAAACTCTCTTAAAAGTGATGATTGGTATAATTTAAGACATAAATGTTTAACTGTTGAAGATGGCAAATCCCAAATTATTGCGATAACAGAAAAAGGAATATTTAAATCTGCTGAAAAGATAAATAAAGAGTGAAAGTATTCTTTTTCTTTTTCAGTAAGATACTTAAAACTTTGCTTAATATTCTGATTAATTGGACTTTTGTGATCAGACCAATTAATTTCTCTGATTTCTTCTATGACATTATCTATAATAACTTCAGAAGTAGGACAATCAGGCAGATGTACAAATTGTTGAATTTTTTCCAAAGCTAAATTTAACAAAACAGGCCAATCATACAGTAAATCAGCTAATTCTTTGATTCTTAGATCGTTAAAGTTTTTTTCCTTTTTCAAAGGATACTTTAAAACAGTAATTAATTCTTCTAGATTTAAAGGGTTTATTTGTATTAACTTGAAATTATTACATTTCTTAAATGTATCAAGTCTTTCAGTCGTTATTAACAATTGACTGGATTCTCCAACGCTCCTGAGAAATAAATCTAATTCTTCTTCATCCTCTATATTATCTAAAATTACTAAAGTTGGCTTTTGGTTCCACTTATCAAGAAAATGCTCTGGCTCAACATCTTTCTCAATATTGGTTAAGTAGCTATACAATTTTTTAAGTGCTTTCTTTGCATCTAAATCATTTTTAATTTCAATCCAATAAATACCACCACTATAATGTTGCTGAATAGATGCTTCCCAAGCAATTAGTTTTGCTAAAGTTGTCTTACCATACCCACGTGGACTCCACAAAGCTATCACAGTTTTGCTTTGGTCTAGTTCTAATAGTGCTTTTATTATTTTCTCTATCTCTTCATCGCGTCTCACAAAAACAGAAGATCCACTAAGCTTAGGAACGTGGAATTTCGTTATGGGAAAACTTTCGCTTACAAAAAGTTGACCACCCTCATTGTCTTGCCAACGCAAATAAAGAACTGGACGATACCACTGATTTCCGTCCACACCCATCGCTGATCGGCCCTGACTCACCGCCATTGCCAGAGAATTTTTCTGCCCCAGGGAACGATAAAACTGTTCGGCAAACTTAGTGGCGCTGTCAACCCTCACAGAATATTGCATTGCCACCACCGCAGGTACCCGATGGGCGATGAGATTTTGAGCAGCACCATTAAATACCGACTCTCCCGCTATTGCCATTCCCGACTGACAAGCACTCAATACTACTAGCACCACCCCCTGTGTTTGACTGCTACCGTCGCTCAAAGCAGACTGTTGTAGCAGAGTACCCAATTCTTTGGCACTAATATAATCAGGATCTCCATCCTCATCCTCAAATACTAGATATCCCTGGGGTGAGGACAACTGCGCCTGACAATTTCGACATTGCTGCCGTTTTGTGGTTTTGTGAATTGTTGAACATTGCTGACATTTCTGACCAAAAACACCATGTCCGTCAAAGTGAATAACATGGGGGCTATCTTCTCCTTTATGTTCCGTTAGATAATCCCTCAAATGTTTTAATGTGGCAAACTCCAGTTCTGTCAAACTAATATGTCCCTCTTCCTCCGCTTTTTTAGCCCCCTGACGAATCGCTTCTCTTTCTTGCCTAGAAAGACGTTTTAAACCCATTTGTTTACTGAAAGCTTCTGAGGACACCAGCAAAATATTCAGCTTTTCCACAGGAGGCAGTTTTGGTGCAACCCCTTTATAAGCAATGTAACGAGACAATTTGACACTGTGATGACAGAGAAATCTATGACCATCATGGAGCAATTCCCAAGGATAATCAGCTAGTCGAGAATGCTGCACTCCATCAGCAGGAAATTTCAGTCGAACTACCAAAGGCTTTCCTTGAGATTCGGCACTGGCGATCGCCTGACCAAGTAGCTTTTCAACAGGACTTCCAGGTGGAAATAGAGCTTTGTATAAGAGCTGGCCAATTTGGGCTAAATAATCTGGATGAAAGGCATTGCGAGAAGTTGTAATAATGTTCTCGGCAGCCATCCAATCTAACTCAGTGTCATCTTGAAACTTGTCAACGCTAAACTGAGAAAATTCCACTGTTTTGATTAGAGTTATTCTCCTATGGCCTTCGTCTGGCAAAACTGATGGGGTATCTCCTCCGTCTCCCGAAGCAGTTGATTGACTGACAATTGCCGTAAATCGCGTTTCATCTATAGGGGATAGATAGAGTTCAAATAATTCCATTTTTCTTCTATAAGTAAAGCAGGGGAAAATATGTTGAGTCTTTGCTCTTTATTATTAAAACTGTGACTCACCTCGATGTTGTGGGACTTCTTTAAGTATGGCATCACTACTATTTATCAATAAATCTTTAAAATGTTCTGGATAACGCTTTTTATAAATTGCTAAAAGCTGCTCTTTATTCAAAAGTGGAGATAATTTTACCTTGACCTTCTGGACATCATCGCGACTGCCACCTCCTCCCATTTCCAAAACATATATTTTAATTCCTTCTTTTCTTTCTTTTTTCACCGTCACCTGTAATTCCAATTCTACAGAATCAACAGCAAAAATCGGGATATCTGTTTCACTATCTGGTGCTTGGGTTAGTAATTCCTGTTTTACTTGTTGAATTAACTCTGCTAGACCAATAGAACTTTCGTTATTCATATTTTTCTTTTACATTTGTATTCGACGACTTTATTATAATACTGTGAGTTGGGTTTTGTTCCTCAACCCAACCTACAAAGTGTCAATTTTTTATTATTAAGCATTTAACTAAATATGATATTACCCAATTTCAGCAACTATTTTTCCTCGCACATGACGACCTTTCAAACGATTTAATGCTTCGGGTATTTCCTCTAAACTAATCACTTCAGTTAACATCGGATTAACTTTTTTTCCACTCACTAATTCCCCCATTTCTCTCGCAATTTTTCCTAAATCTTGAATCGCCTTTTTATCCCCAGATAAATAAGCACCTCCTAAAGCAATTTCATGGATAGAAACAGCAATACTAAAAGGTTTGAATTTACTAAAATCAGGTAAACCTGCAATACAAGCAATTCCACCATTAAACGCCAACATTTCAAAACTTGTTGTTGCAGTTTCCGAACTAACTGTATCTAAAATTGCATCAACACCACGCCCCTGAGTAATTTCCTTAATTCTGGCAACCACATCCTCATTTTGATAATCAATTAAATGCTTTGCTCCCAATTTTTGCACATAATCAAAATTACTTTGAGAACAAGTTGTAATCACTTCCAACCCTGTTAAGGATGCCAATTGCACGCCAAAACCACCAACTCCACCAGCGCCACCATGAATTAAAATAGTTTGCTCTGACTGAATGTGCAAACGGCGATGCAAAGCATGATAAGCAGTGAAACTAGCACAAGGAATAGCAGCAGCTTCCACAAAAGAAATACCCTCTGGAAGTGGAGCAACTGCTAAGGCGTTAGCGTTGGTATATTCTGCATAACCTCCTGGTTTAGACAAATTTCCATGATAATAAACCTTATCTCCTACTTGCCAGTCAGTCACATCAGCACCGACAGCATCCACAACCCCTGCCACATCTAACCCCAAAATAAACGGATAACTCCATGTTGAAAAACCGGAAGCAGCAACTTTGTAGTCAACAGGGTTTAATCCCACAGCATGAACTTTTACCCGTATTTCTCCTGCTTCCGGTTGTGGTAAAGGCATTTCTGTAATGTTTAAAGTATCAGGAATTCCTGGTTTTTCTAATATTAGTGCTTTCATGTTTGTTTCAATTTGATAAATGTTTGTTACAAATAATAGAAGTAAGAAGTAAGAACAGGACTTACGCATAAGGAATGAAATATCAACATTTGAGATTGCTATCCTGACGGACTGCTCCGCAAACGCTGTCGCTCGCAATGACATAAATGCCTTATTTTGCGTGATTTCTGAAGAAGTAAGAAGGCTTAAATTTCCTGTAGACATTAACGCTATCCCCAATCAAGAAACCGGATTTATTGTCCTAATTTAATGGTTGATATGGCAAATTTTAGTTCATAAACCCTGTTTCTGCCTAAGTCTTGTTATCGTTTAAGACTCTTCTTCCTTACTTCAATTCAATTGTAATTTTGCCAAAATGGGAACCAGTTTCCATATAACTTAGTGCTTCTGGAGCTGACTCAAATGGAAAGACGCGATCGCAAACCGGACGTAACTTAGAGACATCTATTGCCCTATTCATGGTCTCAAACATTTGACGCGAACCCACAAAAATACCTTGTATCCGCACTCCTTTCATGACTGCGGGTAAAGGATTAAATTCTCCTTGCGCTCCTGCCAATACACCTATTAAACTTATTTGACCTCCCATTCTCACTGCTTTCACAGACTTACTCAAAGTATTTGCTCCACCAACTTCTACAACATAATCCACTCCCACTCCCTCAGTCAAAGCTAATACTTGTTTTTCCCATTTAGGCACAGATTTATAATTAATGACATCAGATGCACCTAACTCTTTCACCCGCTCCAATTTTTCATCACTACTGGAAGTTGCGATGACTCGCGCTCCTGCCATTACTGCAAACTGTAACGCAAACAAGGAAACTCCACCTGTTCCCATGACTAGCACTGTTTCCCCTGGTTTTAAACCTGCTTCCATTAAAGCGTGCCAAGCTGTCACCGCAGCACAAGGTAAAGTTGCTGCTTCTGTATCAGATAAGTGAGATGGAATATGTACCACCCCATCTTCAGACAAGACTACATATTCTGCCAACATTCCGTCAACTTCACCCCCTAAAGCAGACTTTGCTGCTTCTGTAGTCAAATTACCTGATAACCATTTCTGCATAAAAATGCCAGCTACTCTATCTCCCGGTTTCACTTTGGTGACACCTTCTCCTACTGACACAACTTCTCCCACTCCATCCGAACATGGAATAACAGGTAAAGGTAGATGGGGGTTGTAAAAACCTTTAACCATTAAAATATCTCGATAGTTAAGGGAGACAGCTTTAACTTTAACTAAAACTTCTCCAAATTTTGGTTGTGGTTGTGGTTTTTCAGTACAGACTAAGTTACCAAATTCCTGAATTACAAAAGCTTTCACAAAGTTCTCCTATTTACTAACTTTGACAAAACATGGCAGTTAAAAATAACACTGTAGTGGACTGTTTCATCTTAAATGTTGCATTAGAAAATGAAGGGATGGGGGGATAGGGTAATCGGGGGATGGGGTGATTATGAGAAAAGCTAATGCACTATTTTAGGTGAAACAATCCAGTAGTGAAGCGACACATATTCAATGGTGCGTTACGACGGATTGTTGAATGTATTTCACAGTCTAAATTTGAGCCGTCTAACGCACCCTACTAGACTGACACGCCTTAAATGGTGCAATAAATTTTTAGGAAAAGTCTGAATTTATCAGAGATTAAGTCATTTTTCTAATGCACAGTTTTAGCTGTGTCAGTCCACTACTGGACCGTTTCATCTTAAATGGTGCAATAGAAAAGTGCCTGGAGATTGCTTCACTGTCGTTTGCTATCGCAAAGCTGCGCTAACGCAACGACAAATCTAATGCACAGTTTTAGGTGAAACACTCCACTACTGGACTCTTGAATTTGTTGGGTAACTATCAATTATCCATTATCAATTATCCATTATCCATTATCCATTATCCATTATCCTCCGACTGTTTCAACCGCCAACCTTTTCTCACAAGTTGTCGAGAGCGAGCAATAACTAAACTATCATCTTCTACATCTTTTGTTACCACCGAACCTGCTGCTACTGTCACATCTTCCCCTAAAGTCACAGGAGCAACTAATACACTATTTGACCCAGTTTTCGAGCGATCGCCAATCTTAGTATGATGTTTTTTCACTCCATCATAATTAGCAGTAATTGTACCAGCACCAACATTTACTTTTTCTCCCAGAGTCGCATCCCCTAAATAAGATAAATGAGCTGCATTAGAGCGATCGGCAACCGTAGCTTTTTTCAATTCCACAAAATTACCAATTCTACAGTGAGAACCCACTTGAGAATCACCCCGTAAATGTGCATAAGGACCGATACGAGTATGATCGGCCACCACACTATCAGAAATTACGGAGTACAGAACCGAAGTATTTTTACCTATCTGACTATTTTCAATCAAACTTCCTGGCCCAATACGACTACCGGCACCGATCGTACTCCGACCCCGAATATGAGTTTGTGGTTCAATAATCACATCCCGTTGTAGCAAAACTGTATCATCAATAGTAATACTATCAGGGTCTATCAAGGTTACTCCAGCGGCCATCCAATCATCTTTGACCCGCATCTGCAAAATCTCATAAGCTGTAGCCAAATGTTTACGGTCATTAATCCCAACAATTTCTTGATAGTCATTCACATCAACTGCCATGACAGGGTTGAGAAAATTTACTGTATCTGTTAAATAATACTCTTGTTGGTCATTGTTAGGTTTGAGTTGGGGCAGTATTTGTGCTAAAGCAGGCCATTTGAAGCAGTAGACTCCAGCATTGACTCGATAGTTTTTTTTCTGGGCAGCCGTACAGTCTCGGTCTTCTACTATTTGAGTAACAATATTACTTGTATCACAGAATATTCTACCGTAGCCTTTGGGATTAGGTAAATTGGCAGTCAAGATGGTGGCTGAATTTTGATTTTCCTTGTGGGTATTGATTAACTGCTTGAGAGTTTCGGGTCGTAATAATGGTACATCTCCATTTAATACCAGCAAATCCTCAGAAAATTCTTTTAGATAGGGTAACAATTGTTGAATGGCATGACCAGTACCCAATTGTTCCGTCTGTTCTACAAATTCTAGTGTAGGAATATTATCATTATCAATATTATCTAGGAGAGATTTTTGTACAAGGTCTCCACGATAACCAACTATCACAATTATTCTTGATGGTTGAATAGAAACACAACTTTCCAGAACTCGTCCGACTAAGGTAGAGGAACCTAATTGGTGTAATACCTTGGGTAAGTCTGACTTCATTCTGGTGCCACGTCCAGCCGCTAAAATTGCTACCGCTACCATGATTTTTGGAATTATTTGCTTTCTGAATAAGATTCGTCATAAGACAAATCTACAATACTCATATTCTCATATTTGAGGGAGTAGGGAGTAGAGGGTAAGTTTTTTACTTTCTGGTTGTTACAAGACTTGGAGGACTTGGTTACAAGGAAGATAAGGAGGACAGGGAAGATAAGGTAACAAGAGAGAAAAAAGCAATTGTCATTACTCTATTAAATACTGGCGTGATAGATAACTAAATTTTTATAAGTTTGAATTTGGAGGTGTTTATGCTTCCTTGTCTACTTTCCCCCCAAATCTACCAAGTATTACCCTATTTATCCCTTTGTTGTAAAAAACCTACCCTTGTAAGGTAGGGAGTAGTTCTAATCAATAGGAATGAGAACAAGTAGTGAAAGGGAGTAAATATTTATAATTCAAATCTTCTAGTGCAGGATGACGGAAATAAGTGACCAGTAACAAAATACTCAAAGCCTTACCAATCAAAACTTCTGAATTCTGAATTCTGAATTCTGACTTCCGCGTAGCGGTACTAGATTATGCAACGCCATAATTTTTAACTTCTGACTTCTGACTTCTGACTTCTGACTTTCGTAGACCAACGTTTTTTCCAATGGGATGTAGGTTCTAAGGATGATTTTTGTTGTTCTAACTGACGGCGATGCACAATAATGTCAGTGGAGTCTGATAGATTTGGGTCACGGTAAGGAATACCAGCGCGAGTGAGTAAGTGTTCCTGTTCTTTCTGGGAAAGTGGGGGTAAATTTTTTTCTGCAAAACTGGCCACTGTTCCTGGCGATCGCCTACCTACTGGTGTTGTGGAACCAATTTTTAAACCAGTTTCAAGTAATGCTGTTCTGACTGCTGCGGAACAGGAATATGTTGCTAGATAACCATCAGGTTTAAGACAACTACTTACTAAGGATAAAAATTCTACCGTCCAAAGTTGGGGACAAGTGGGAGGAGAAAAGGGGTCGAGAAATATAGCATCTGTCTGGAAGCTAGAGTTACTTAATTGTTGAATCGTTGTCCTTGCATCCCCTGTTAGGAGTTGGGCCTCAATTTTGTCTGTTTGTAATTTATGGGTATTAGCAAGAGTAGTTAATAATTCTGGCACTGGTTCCGGCCAATTATCGAGAAGACCTTTGGCGATCGCTGCTTTTGGCACTTCTGGGTCTAATTCTAGTCCCACCCATTGGACTTTGCAACTAGGATTAACTGTCCAGATAGCTGCTAAAGCTGAAGCAGTATTATATCCTAGTCCATAACAAACGTCTAGTAGGTAGACTACAGATCGATCTACTCTAGATAATAGTTGAACTGGGTAAACAAATTTATATTCAGCTTCTTGTTGAGCGCCAAAATGAGAGTGAAAGCTTTCACCAAATTCGGGTGAAAAGAAAGTCCATGAACCATCTGCTGTTAGTTGTGGTATGAATTTATAATTTGTCAATTCTTCCTCCTAAATTTTCATCTAATGAACAAACCGAAAAAATTCTACTTACCAATATGGTTTCCTTATCCGAGTTCTTGGTTAAAGGCTTTAATTATGCTTTCTTTTCTGACTATTTTAGTTGCCCTAATTAGGAACTTTGAACTAGGAAGATATTTTTGGGAGCAAGTAGGGGGCAGTTTAGAATTATTGGTTTCTTTGAGTATCGTTATTCTATTTTTTTTCATTCCTGTTTTTGCATTTGCACATCATTTTTTTATTTTATTATTTAATACTATTCGGGAAACATTTTCTAAGAAATATCGTTATCATTTATTTTTTTTTCCAACCATTATCAGTTGGTGGAAAGCTTTATATAGCTGGTTAGTAATTATGATTAGCACCTTAGCAGCGATTTTAGTTTCTACATTAATCATGCCTTGGATCAACCTAAATTACACAGTTTTTATCTTAGAAAAAAATCTTTTTTTATATCCTGAGTCAGTTATCGACAAGTTGCTTTTATTTATATTTATTAGTATTTGGGTAATAGTAGCTGCTAAATTATATCAATTTGAATTTATCTCAAAAAGTTTTTTTCTGTCAAGCAAAACAAATCATTATAGTCAAGCCAAGAGTTCTAAAGTTAATCAAATAAATCAAAATCAACCTGACGTTGATTTGAATAAGATTGATGATGAATTAGCAAAATCAAGCATTTATTATGGAGTAAATCAAATCACAAAACCCCAAAATATTAGAGAGCAAATTCACAATAAAAAACTAATTTATTCCCAAAATAATCAGTTGAAAAAATTACCTAAAATCATCAGAGATAATATTTTAGTGTTACTAATTATTCCTTTACTAGGATTAGGCGTATATAAATTTTCTCAATGGCAATTAGCCTCTGAGACCCCTGTAGTTACAGTCACTGAAATTCCCTCACCAATACCAAAAAAACTGAATTCTGAAAAACCAGAAGTTGAAGAGGTAAAAATTGAACCGACACCTCTATCTTCTCCAACAAAAAAATCTGCATCTATTCCCACAAAAACTATTGTTTTACCACCACCTGACCCATTTACATTAGCAGTTAACCGAGCTATAAATGCAGCAGAAATGGCTCAGTCTGCCCAATCTCAAATAGAATGGGAAGCAGTAGCGAGTCAGTGGCAAGACGCAACAGAATTAATGAAAATAGTACCAGTATCTCATCCTAAATATAAGGAAGCCAGAAAAAAAATTAAAGAATATCAAAGCTACGCTGACTATGCAATTAGAGTTGCGAAAATTAAAAGGTAAAGCAATGGATAATTGATAATGGATAATTGATAATGGATAATTAATCCCCAAAGGTTTAAAGCGTCTCCTAATAATTAAGAATTGATAATTGAACTAAAATGTTTTTATTTCTCCCCAAGTTCCCTACTATCTACCCCCTAAAATAAAGGTAATTAATCATGGTTCAGTATAGATTTATCCAGCTTGCCAAACAAGGAAATTCTAAAGCGATCGCTACTTTATTAAATAGTAAATTACACCCTGAAGGTATTAATGCAAAAGCTAGTGTAGTAAATAGTTGGTTACACGTACTCCTAGAATCTGATGAATTGCCAGATAGAAGTTCTACTATAGGTGTAGTTCGGAATCAACTAATAGAATTAGCACCTGATTCAATTAAAAGAGTAAAATTATTGTTCAAAAGATACATTGATGATTATGCTACTTGGGGTCAAGAATTTGATTTAGAATTAAGCTCTTTATCTAATTTAAGCTTGACCAGTTTTCCCGATGATCAACAAAATGGATTTTATTCAAAGTCAAAAATTAATAGTATCAAAAATCAAGGTTTGAATAATCTCAGAATGAGTCAGATAACTTTAGCGATAGTAGTGATAATATTGTTCATGGCTTTAGTTGTTTTTATTGGCAAAATGTTGGTTAAGCAATCATCAACAACTCCCAATACTGGTACAACTTATCCTCAAGTCTTACCAGCAGAAGAAAACCTAATTTAACTTAAACATGACTAATACAAATTTTCTCATTTCTCCTCAGTGGTTAGCAAACCATCTTAATGACCAAAACCTAATTATTATTGACTGCCGTTTTTCCTTGGCAGACCCAGAATTAGGCAATAAAAAATATCAAGAAAGTCATATCCCTGGTGCATTCTATTTAGACCTCAACCAAGACCTTTCTAACCCTGTACAAAAACATGGTGGACGTCATCCATTACCTGACTCTAATAAACTTTCACAAAAATTAGCAACTATGGGTGTCAAATACCAAGAAACTTTAATCGTAGCTTATGATGATTCTCGCTTTGCCTTTGCCTCTCGTCTATGGTGGTTATTAACATATATGGGTCACGACAAAGTTGCTCTCTTGGATGGCGGTTTTTATGGATGGCAAAAAGAATATCCAGTTACAAATGAAATTTCCACTCGAAATATAGGTTTTTTTGAACCTCAAATTCAATCAAAAATGGTGGTAGATATAGAAACAGTAAAAGCCAGAAAAGATTTGCCAGAAGTAGTTTTAGTTGACTCACGAGATAGCGATCGCTATTTAGGAAAACATGAACCTATTGACCCTATTGCTGGTCATATTCCAGGGGCAGTTAATTATCCTTGGAAACAAGTTACTGATGAAAATAGTCAGGCGAAAGTTTCGGAACAAGTTTCTCGTTGGGAAGAAGTAAAAAATGCTGAGGAAGTTATTGTCTATTGTGGTTCTGGTGTGACTGCTTGTGTTAATTTATGGTCATTAAAAGTGGCGGGTATTAATAATGGAAAACTTTATGGGGGTAGTTGGAGTGATTGGTGTTCTTATTTAGTAGATAATAAGTAAAGTAAAAAGGAGAAACTCAGAAGAAAGAAGAAAGAAGTAAGAAGTAAGAAGAAAAAATAAACAAGGAAGAAACAACTATTAAAAATGTCAATATCAAATCAAGCAAAAGCTCATATCCACAACTAATATATTCAATCATTGACAACCATACGATGAATATCAAAACAAAAAAAAATTTGATTTTTATTATCTGTGTCTGTATCACTACTTGCATTTATATTGCACTTACTTTAAATCCTTCTTGGTCAGTTAGCGATAGAAATCAAAATGAATTAAATAGTGCAGTTCCTCTATGGAAAAACTTAGGAAATATCCATCATAAAATTACAACAAATTCTCCTCAAGCTCAACGTTACTTTGAACAAGGCTTAACCTTTATTTTTGGCTTCAACCATGCTGAAGCTAAACGCTCTTTTCACCAAGCAACTAAACTAGATTCTAATTGTGCAATGTGTTATTGGGGTATTGCTTTATCAGTAGGTCCTAATATTAATGCACAAATGAATCAAGAATCTATTCCTACTGCTTATAAAGCTATCCAAAAAGCTCAAAAACTTTCTACTAAAACTACTCCTATAGAACAAGCCTATATTAAAGCTTTATCTCAAAGATATTCTGCTCAAAATTTAGAAAATCGTCAACCTTTAGATATGGCTTATGCCAATGCCATGAGAGAACTTTCAAAACAATATCCTAATGATTTAGATGCAGCAACCCTATTTGCTGAATCTTTAATGGATTTAATGCCCTGGAATTACTGGAAAGAAAATGGTGAACCTCAACCTTTAACGAATGAAGTTGTTAAAACATTAGAGTTTATCTTAGAAAAAAATCCCAATCATCCAGGGGCAATACATTATTATATTCATGCCATTGAAGCTTCTCCATATCCAGAAAAAGCTGAAAAACCAGCAGATCGTCTCCGTAATTTAGTTCCTGCTGCTGGTCATTTAGTACATATGCCATCTCATATTTATCTCAGAATTGGTCGTTATCATGATGCAGCTAGTAGTAACGAAAATGCGATTAAAGCCGATGAAAAATTTCTGGCAAATTCTCAACAAAAAGGATTATATTCAGCACTTTATTATCCTCATAATATTCATTTTTTCTGGTCAGCAGCTAGTATGGAAGGACGTAGCAAAGATGCAATTAATGCTGCTAGAAAGTTAGTAGGTAAAGTTTCTCTTCAGGAACTTGAGCAGTTTCCTTTGAGTGAAATGTTTCTCCCCACTCCCTATTTTTCCTTGGTGCAATTTGCTAAGTGGGATGAAATTCTTACCGAATCTCAACCATCAAATGAGTTACCCTATACAATGGCAATGTGGCATTATGCAAGAGGTATGGCATGGGCTGGTAAGGGAAATTTAGAAAATGCTCAATTTGAGTCTAAAAAAATCAACGACTTATTAGAAAATTCACAATTTAGTGGATTGGAAACTGCAAATTTTCCAGCTACAAATTTAATTTCAATTGCTAATCATTTATTAGTGGCAAAAATTGGAGACCTAAAAGATAAAAATGAAGAGATGATTTCCGAATACCAAACTGCCGTAAAACTTCAGGATAATTTACCCTATATGGAACCCCCTTATTGGTATTATCCTGTACGTCAATCTTTAGGTGCAGCTTTGTTAAAATTAAATCGGGAAAAAGAAGCAGAAGCAGTTTATCGTCAAGATTTGCAACAGCATCCAAATAATGGTTGGTCTTTATATGGATTAGCAGAAAGTTTATCAGCACAAGGTAAACAAAAAGAAGCTGCTAAAGTTAAACAAGAGTTTAAAAAAGCTTGGTTAGAATCAGACATGAAACTAACTACTTCTGAGTTTTAAAATTGGCTACATAAAGTGCTTAATAATATTCAGTTAATTTTTTTTTAATGAGATGCGAGCTTGAATAATTATCAGCTAATAAGCCATCATATCTAGTCTAGAATAGCCTAATTAAATTGCTTTAAATTTTTGAAGTGGTAGCATTTTCCTAGAACTTGAAATTCCGGATTAGGAAGTTGACAAAATGTAGAGTTATCAGAGATAATTGTAGATTATTAACCCTCATTGAATAGGAAAATGTTAATATGTATGAAACGATAAAAAGTACGCTTAGTAGATATCCTGTAGTATACGAGCCATTACGTAAAACATTAAACAGCTACAGAAACCTGAAAATACAATACAACAACAACAAGAGACTTAGAAAAATACAAAAGCAAATATGGACAAATATTAAGCATAAAAATTCTGTTTTCTTTGTGCAAGTTGGCTCAAATGATGGGTCTCATGGAGACCCCATTCGGGATTTGGTTATCAGAAATACAAATTGGAAGGGCATATTTATTGAGCCTATTCCTTTTCTTTTCGAGAGATTAAAACAGAACTATAACAATTCTGAACGATTTATTTTTGAAAAGATTGCTATATCCACCCAAAGAGGTTTTCAGAAATTCTATTATGTTTCTGAGGAAGCAAAAAAAGAATTAGAAAATATACCTAAATGGTATGACCAATTGGGTTCTTTTGATAGAAATCACATACTTAAACATCTCGAAGGGAAGCTTGAACCCTATATTCTTGAAGAAGATATCGAAACTATAACTATGCAAGAAATCTTTGACAGAAATAATATAGAAAAAATAGACCTTCTTCATATAGATACAGAAGGATTTGATTATAAAGTACTATCACAAGTTGATTTTTTGAGATATAAACCCTCTGTCATAATGTATGAGCATAAGCATCTTTCTGATGATGAGAAAAATTTAGCAAAATCACTCTTGAGGAAGTACAATTATAACTGCTTTTCTTATGGTGGTGACACTTTGGCATTTATCAATGGCTAATCAGTACTAATACCAATTACCATAAACTTTGCTTTACTTGGATTTTCTATTTCTAAATATTATTTGTTGGAGTGAATACTTAATATTTGGTAGCTTCTGTTATCAATGAACCTTGTTTTTTCGAGCTTCCAGGTATAGCAATACTTTTGATAATTGGTATAAGGTAAACAAAAAGAGGCTGCTGAAGTTAAACAAGAGTTTCAAAAAGCTTGGTTAGAAGCAGATATTAAAATAATGGATAATTGATAATGGATAATTGATAATTAATCCCTAGAGATTTAAATTCTATACTTTTAAATGGATAATTGATAATTATGGTTTGTTGAATAACTCTTTTTGTCAGTGTAGCAGTCAGGGGAAATGGGAATTATAGAAGAAGTCAATAAATAATGGATAATTGATAATGAATAATTGATAATTAATCCCTAGAGGTTTAAACTCTATTCTTTTAAATGGATAATTGATAATTATGGTTTGCTGAATAACTATTTTTGGTAGGGTAGGAATCAGGAAAAAAGGGAATTATATAATAAGTAAGCAGTTTCTTGTCAAGATTTCCAACAGCATCCAAATAATGGTTGGTCTTTATTTGGATTAGCAGAAAGTTATCACCACAAGGTAAACAAAAAGAAGCTATTGAAAGTAAATAAAAAGAAGCTACTGAAGTGAAACAAAAGTTTGAAAAAGAAAAAGGTTATGACCTAACCTTAGTAGTTACTTGATTCTTTCAAAAGCTAATAGTTGAATACTTACATTCTTCTTCCTTCTTTGAAAAGTTAATAGCTAAATGTTGACATTCTTCTTACTTCTTCCTTCTTCCTTCTTCCTTCTGTCTCTAAAAATCAAAATAAATATAAGGCAAACCTTCCGGCGCCAACAACCAAACAACAAAGAAAAATACAGGCACCAACAAAACTTTCAACTGCCAATTTAATTGTAATTTCAGACCTCGATGAAACCAATAATTAACTGCCATAAGCACCACAACCCCAGACATTAACCAAACCAACTGTAATCTTTCCAAACCCATTGCCTCCAGATAAACTTTATCAGCAAATTGAACATCTGCATCATAACCCCACCAATGATAAATCACCCAAATAGAATCTCTCAAATTTGGCAATCTAAAAAATATCCATCCCCCAAAAACCATACTTTGAGTTAACAACCAACTTACCAAAATCCCCAACCAACTTTCCCAGATTTTATGTACTTTGAGTTGCTTGGAAACTGTCTCTACTAAACGATGCATAACTAATGCTAAACCATGTAAAATACCCCAAACAATAAACCCCCAACTAGCACCATGCCAAATACCAGCAATTAACATCACAATTAACAAATTCAAACAAGTACGAAATAAACCTACCCTTGAACCTCCTAACGGAAAATACAAATAATTTCTCAACCAATCTCCCAAAGTTGTATGCCACCTGCGCCAAAATTCTGAAATACTTGTACTGAAATAAGGAAAATCAAAATTTTGTGGCAAACTTAAACCCATTAAAAAAGCACTACCACGAGCAATATCAACATAGGCACTAAAATCAAGATAAAGTTGTAATCCATAAGCAACAGTTGCTAACCACAAATCACCACTTCCTGCTCTTTGCAAATTACTAAAACTCAGCTCTACAAAAATTCCTAAATTATCAGCTATTAAAGCTTTTTTGACTGCTCCAGTTGCAATTAACCAAATTCCTTCTGTAATTTGTTCTAGATTTGGGAATTTTAAAGCTGGTATTTTCACTGAATCTAGAGTATTTTTTTTGCCTATCATTCCTAACTGATTTTGTAGATAATGATAGCGAGTAATCGGACCAGAAATAAGTTTCGGAAAAAATAATTTATAAGATGTAAATTCTAGCCAAGAAGCAGCAGGAGGGGCACCTCGATAAATGTCTATTAAATAAGCCAGACATTCAAAACAAAAAAAACTTAATCCTAAAGGAGCTATCAGATTATTTTCAAACCAATTAGCAGTTTCTAAAATGTGAGGTAGATTGTAAAGTATGCCAATACTATTTAGTATAAAAGGTATATATTTAAAGCTTAATAAAAGTAAGATATTAGATATTATACCTAACCACAATAGTAGTAAGCGTCGGCGGTTCCATTTTGTATTGGCAATGCGCCAGTCTTTGGGTTCTCCAATAGCTTGAGCAAGGTAAAAATTCAATAGGGTAATTATTAATAGCAGTGGAATATATTGGGGTTGAATAGTAGCGTAGAAAATTAAACTCCCACCTAAGAGAATAAATACTCGCCAAGACTGGCGTGGGGTTGACCAGTAGATTCCTAGCACTATTAATAAAAAGAGAGCATAGTTAAAGGAGATAAAAGTCATTTCAGTTATCAGTTATCAGTTATCAGTAGTTCTAAATGAAGCCTATGGCTTAAAATATTAAAGTTTATTCTTTTCATCCCATGAAAAGGGGAGGCTATTGACCTTATTTTCTGGTCAAAATGAATCTTGACTAACTGAAAAATTTATAGTATGGTTACCTGATACTAATATTTATTTAAGTTCCTTTGAAGAGCTAGGATTGGGTAGACTAAGCTAAAATTATTATCTAGTAAGTATTTCAGCCAATAATAAAAAAAATTGCTCAAGTGCTTGTCAAAATTATATTTAGTCTGCTACTATAGTGAAAGTGAAAAAAAGCCGGGATAGCTCAGTTGGTAGAGCAGAGGACTGAAAATCCTCGTGTCGGCGGTTCAAGTCCGCCTCCTGGCATTTAATTATTGCTTTAATATTAAAGATATGGCTTTTACACCCCATAGTTAATTTAGGAATTCTTCCTAAAGCTATCCTACTGAAGTGACATAACTAAAATAGTTCATTATTGTAGTACCTTGTCTAAACAAAAAATATTGAGGTAAAACCTAACCCCTCAACCCAATTCTCTAGCAGGGAATGGGGAGGACAGTAACCCTTCTCCTACAAGGAAAGAGGTTAGGGTATAGGTCCGTATTTTCTCAAATTGTGAGAAAAAAAACCTGCTTTTCTGAGATCCCCCACCCCCTTTGAAAGCTATGCTTTACCTAATGTTGAATTGTTTACAGGATAGGGGAGACGAGGGATAAGTCCTATTGGGAAGTGAAGAGAAACCAGCCATATCTCATATCTAGGACAGAGGTGGCTAAAAGCTAGTAATGGAATGAGTACCATTTGTCAAGTCTGGCTAGCTACTTAAACCATCTCCCCAATCTCCCAATCCTACAATACTTCTAAGACTTATGGATAAGAGATAACTTTGAAAGGGAGAGAAGAAGTTTTAATTTTAATTATTCTCACTACTTACGCAAATTTTAAAGCTAGATGTGCTAGTGCACCTACGCGCAAGTTAAATAAAAGTCCAGCATTTAAAAGTCAAAAGTATTGCTTGGTAAGGCTTTGACGATTTTGTAAAAAGTAAGTTATTTCTGTCATCCTGCAATAGTAGGCTGCATATTTACGGTAATTCAAGTTGTTAAAGGTATCTAGGAATCGGTCGTAACACACCAGGTATTGATTATGATTAGACTATTTGTTAGAGTTATTCTCTAGATTTTTCAGTGGAGTGAAAGATGCTGTGGTTAGTAATTGAATTAAATATAATTATATCAATTTTTGGCTTTTACCTAGCTTGTAGAATCTGGAAATTTAGGCAAATTTTGTTAAAAGTAGAACGAAATCTTAGCTTAATAGACAATTGCACAGATGAAATATTTACCAAAACACCAAAATTATTACAACTTCGATTGCAAAGGGTAAATCAACTACGACAACTATATCAACAACTGAATTTACAAGTTCAACAAGTGCAGCAAGTAATAGCCATATTTTGGTTGCTCAGAAGAATATGGCATCGTTTGAGTCGAATTTGGCATTAGATAAAGTAATGTAGATTGATTTTTTTGCTCAAGAGCTTTGAAAGTAAGCGGCCTGAAGTGCAAAAATCACAATTTTCATCCTCAAAATCTTTAGTATATATCTATGATAAGAATAAGTATTCTAGATATATATTTTCAAGATGTCCAATAAAAAATCTGGGTTATTTATCAGTGGTTTACTCCTAGGTTCAGCCATAGGTACAGCAACAGGGTTATTAATGGCCCCGAGAACAGGAAAAAAAACAAGACAGTTGGTGAAAAAATCAGCATCAGCTATTCCACAACTTGTAACAGACTTGTCCACCAGTGTCAAATTTCAAACAGACCGATTTTCAGACTCTGCTACTAATTCTTGGGAAGAAATCTTAGAAAGACTCAAAGAAGCGATCGCTGCTGGATTAGAAGCTAGTCAAACAGATAGAGAAATATTATCTAAAACAGAGACAAAAAATTCTGAAGTTTCAGTAGTTATAGACACGAAAAGTTAAAGTAATAAACTTCTTCTCAAAATTATAGGAGTTCCAAAAGCACCCATTCTTGTTAAGATAATCCAGGTATAGGAAATTATCATTCCCCTGCTTAGGCGAAATACCTGTGAATAACCCTCTGTTTTGGTTAGGATTATCCTTATTACTGGTTGGATTGAGCCTGACAACTGTATTAATTGTCACTTTACCTGCCATGTTGGCATTAGCAAGAGCAGCTCGTAGCATAGAAAAACTAGCTGATACCCTAGAGCGTGAACTACCACCAACCTTAGAAGCAATTCGTCTTACTGGTATAGAGATTGGTGAGTTAACTGATGATGTAAATGATAGTGTTCAAACTGCAGGAGAAATTGTCAAACAAGTCGATCAAAGTCTAAGTAATGTTCGTCAACAAACTCAGCAGGTTCAAACTACAACGAAAAGTATTTTTACTGGTATTAGAGTAGCTTGGAAAACCTTTAGTTCTAAACCACAAGCAAAAAAAAATACGGGAAGGGCATCAAACCATACTTCTTCATTTTATCACGAGAATAGTAATAAGAGTCATCCTCCCTACAGAGATATTACTCCTACTACTACTGAAGATCCTAGTCTAAATTCAGATGCCTGGACAAAGCAAGAAGTAAATAGTCAAGAAATTAACTCAGATACTCTACTCTGAAACTAATCCTAAGTTACTTACTATCATTGAGCCAACCCCAGCATCTGTAAAGATTTCCTGTAAAAGTACATGGGGAACTCGACCATCAAGAATATGAGCTGCTCGAACCCCCTGAGCTAAACTCCGCACACAACAATTTACTTTAGGAATCATTCCACCAGATACAATTCCTTTTTCAATTAATCCTCTTGCTTCTTGAATATCTAACTTAACAATTAAACTATCTGGGTTATGATAATCTTCTAAGATTCCAGCCGTATCTGTTAGTAGAATTAACTTTTCTGCATCCATCGCCGCAGCAATTTCACCTGCCACTGTATCAGCATTAATATTGTAGGCTTGTCCTTCCTCATCCGTTGCTACAGTAGATACTACTGGGATATAACCATTATCAACTAGGGATTGTAATATATCTATTTTGACGTTACTAACTTCCCCAACAAAACCAATTCCTTCACTTCCTTCGGGACGCGCTTTAATTAAGTTGGCATCCTTGCCACACAAACCCACTGCACATCCACCAGCTTGATTAATTAAAGAAACAATTTCTTTATTAACTTTTCCCACCAAGACCATTTCTACTACTTCCATTGTGGGCGCATCAGTAACCCGTAAACCATCCTTAAACTGAGGTTCAATTCCTAGTTTGCCCAACCAAGAGTTAATTTCTGGACCACCACCATGAACAACAATGGGACGTATACCGACACAAGATAATAGTACAATGTCTCTAATCACTTGATCTTTTAGACTACTATCTTTCATGGCTGCACCGCCGTATTTCACGACTATCTTACGACCAGCAAATTTTTGAATGTAAGGCAGTGCTTCACTTAGCACTTTGACTCGGCTGGTTTTTGACTGATTTTCAAAGTCTGTACTTTTTAGCATAGACAGCTACTGTTTTTAGTTGATAATTTGAACAATAATAGTTTATTTTATTATTTCTGATTTACATTACGGAACTCACACTGCTAATTTAGTATTTTAGCTGTATTAGTTTAATTTTTTTATATCAAAATCTGAGTATTTTTATCAACTAATATTTAAGCCAGATCACCTTACTACTTTTTTAAAGGATGAGATGCAAAATTTACATAGTCTAAATATTAGAGAAGATTGTTGTTTAATATATTGAGTAATGTTTTGATTTATTGGTAGATAATTCTGTAATTTAAGCAGTATGGAAAATGCACATTTAAATTTTTCCAGATAGTTAAAAGTATAATAACAGTTTCCAATTAAAAATTGCTATAACTATTTATCCTCTCTCCTAACCATGTCTTCAATTATTAGTTAATTTGACTGAAATAAACCAGTTGAAAACTACTAATTAGTTATTCTTAAATTTCCAAAATTGACTAAGAGGAAAATACAAAACTGGAGCCCAAAGACTACTAATAACAGCAGAACCCAAAGCAATTTGCTTATGGTGACCCCAAACTTCTGCAAAGCTTTGATTACCGATTAATCCAAACTGTATTGCCATGAAAGTTTCTGCAATAATAGCCATAATAAATGTTACTAAGGCTATGGAGATAAAATCCTCCTGAATATAGCGTTTTTTCTGTAAGAATGCCGTGACAAATCCGACAAAAACTAAAGGAATAATATGAGTAGGATAGGAAGCTGTCATGCCATCTTGAATTAATCCTAAAACTAAGCCAGCGACTAAACCTCCTATAATGGAGCTATGGCTACTCCAAGTAACTACCCAAATTAATAACCAGTTAGGTCCAATTCCAAAAATTTCCATCCCAGGAATACGAGCAAGCAATAGTAATGTACAAAGCAGTATCGAGGTAATTGTGATTAGTAATTTGAAAATTGTTGACTGAGATATATTAGACATCTGAATTGGAAAGTACCTTTAATAATTTTAAATAGGTTAATTATTCAATTTTTGAGCAGAACGAAATTTTGAGGACAAGGGTAATTTATATTGTTATCTCAACTTTCGTTTAATTGCTATATTATTAATTAATTTTCCGCTTTATTCTGTTTATTTGGATAAACATTAACCCATTCCAAAATATTCAGTGGTGCCGATAACTTAACAATAGCTTCTGGAGCAGGAGTATTAGCCAAATTAATCTCTTCAACCGTTCCTACAGGCCAACCCGCTGGAAACAATTGACTATAAGCAGAAGTAGATACAACATCACCAACTTTAATATCAGGAACATCATCAAAAAATTCCATCACAGCCGTATCATCACCCCTACCCTTCATAAAGCCCATTTGACGACTACGAATAATTCCCACACCAACTTTACTGGTTGGATCGCTAACTAATAATACCTGGCTAGTATTAGGTGTAACGCTAGTTATTCTACCGACTAAACCACCAGTTCCCATCACAATAAAACCCTCTTGAATACCATCTTTACTTCCTCTTCCCAGGGTTATTTTTTTCCACCAATAATCTGCACTTCTACCTATCACAGGAGCTACTACTCCTTTCAAATTGTTAGTTTTTGTATAATTCAAAAGTTGTGTGAGACTCTTATTTTGTTGCTCTAATTCTTGTAATTTAATTTCTAGTTCTTTGATCCGAGCATTAACTAATACTTCTTGTTGAACAGGACTAGGTTGAAATGGTAGACTGAGCCAATTGTAAATTTCAAAAAATAAAGAAGCTTGAGTTTGTCTAACCCAAAAAGCTGCACTCACTGCTAAAACTAACAATGCAGCTTTTCGCATCAGTTTTAAGCCTCGACGACGCAATGTTTGCATTAGTAAAACCTTTAAAAATCGCTACTACTTTAGATTTTTTACTACTGGTTGAACTCAAAAGCAGGAACTTCTGTAATTGAATATTTTTCTTCAATAAATATATTGGTTAATAGCTAATACCAGGCGTGATAAATTTTTGCTACAAATATTGATACTGCCGACTAGGAGTCAGGAGACACGAATCAGGAGTCAAAATAAATAGTTGAAATATCATTTATTGGCTTGAATATCCTTTTTTAATCAAAGGGAAACCCGATCAAATTATTTTAATTAACCTGATTATTTGTAACATTATTTTTTCACGCTTGGTATAACATTTAATTCTGAAAAATACAATTAACCATTCGCTATTAATAATTCCCTAAAAGCGTGAGGTACAAAATTCTAAGTTTTAGGGAACTAGGTAACAGAAAAGAAAAAAGATAAGTGTACCTCAAGCTTACGGAGAAACCCTATATTAGCAATTAATAGTCTTAGTGAATTTTATAGATGTATAAAGCTAGACTTAACACAATAATCTTTATTTCTAATCAAAAAAAACTATCCGAGAAAAGCCCCTCAGTCGGTACTCAAATAAAATAAATAACACAACTCTATCGAGCTTGCCCACTGAAAAACCGTTCAAGCTGTTTAAAATTCTCCAAAACACGGCCAGTACCCAACACTACACAACAAAGTGGGTCTGCTGCAATATGAGTAATAATACCAGTCTCATGGCTAATTAAAGTATCTATCCCCTTTAACAAAGCACCACCACCAGCCAACATAATACCCCGATCTATAATATCTGCTGCTAGTTCAGGGGGAGTACGTTCCAAAGTCCGCTTAACTGCCTCTATAATTATAGATAGAGGTTCACTCATACTTTCTCGAATTTCTGCTGCTTTGACTGTGACAGTTCTAGGTAAACCAGATAATAGATGTATACCCCTAACTTCCATCGTTGCCTCATTATCATCCTGAGCAGGATAAGCTGAACCTAATTTAATCTTTATATCTTCCGCAGTTCGCTCACCTATGACCAAATTATGGACTTTTTTCATATACTGAGTAACAGAATCATTCAGTTCATCTCCAGCTACACGGACAGACTCACTCAGAACTGTACCTTGTAAACTCAGAACAGCAACTTCTGTAGTTCCTCCACCAATATCCACAATCATATTGCCAGTAGGTTCGGCCACAGGCAGCCCCGCACCAATAGCAGCAGCAACAGGTTCATCAATTAACCGTACATCCCTAGCACCAGCTTGAGCAGCAGCTTCCATTACAGCTCGTCTTTCTACACCAGTTACTCCACTAGGAATACCAATAACAATTCTTGGAGATACCAGGGCTTTTCCTTCATGGACTCGCCTGATAAAATGTTTCAGCATTAATTCTGCTGTATCAAAATCAGCAATAACCCCATCCCGTAGGGGTCTCATTGCAATTACATTAGAAGGAGTTCGCCCCAGCATCTTTTTGGCTTCTTCTCCCACTGCGATAGAAGTTTTTTGCTCTTGATCAATAGCTACTACAGATGGCTCTTGAAGAACAATACCTTTACCAGATACATATACAAGTGTATTCGCAGTACCCAAGTCAATTCCCATGTCCCGAGACAAGGAAAAGCGATTTATCAGACCCACTGGATTTTGACCCCCAAAATCAAATCTTAACTTTGTTTAATAATTTATAAAGAAATATAGCTGAGGTGAATTTTATGATTATTCCTCAGTCTACTAGGACTGTATCAAAAATGATACAAGCAAGTTTAACTGTCCTTGGTTTCTTAGTGCGACACAATAGGGACAAAATCCGGAGGAAGTATGAGATTAGGAGCTGCTTAATTAATTAGTCCTGTTAGAATATTATTGTAGATTTGACATCTTTTCCGGCCTAAAGGTGCGGAGATTATCCTGAAAATCCAGGATTCCTGGTTCACTGAAACCACTTAAGTCAAATACCTAATGACATAGTTTTTTTATCACCTTTTTCCTCTATTTCCATAGCGTATTCCCGTATGCTATATCCTACCATTCACGCGCCTAAAAAACTTGTTTTCTGTGTTTTTGGGTGCATCTATTGATTAAAGAACTAGGTGTTTAGAGTGATTGATTACCTTTCCACTTTTATCTATTATAATAGAAGGTCACTATTGTAGGTTAAGATATTAAATCTAGTTTTTTGGTAAGATTAGCAGTTATTTGATAATAGTATATGAGTCTAAATGTTGTAACTTTGGTGGGTAGGGTAGGTGGTGACCCTGATGTTAAATATTTTGAATCAGGTAGTGTAGTTTGTAGATTAACCTTGGCTGTAAATCGTCGTTCCAGTAAAACTGACCAACCAGACTGGTTTAATTTAGAAATGTGGGGTAAAACTGCAGAGGTTGCTGCTGACTATGTTCGTAAAGGTAAATTAATTGGGGTAAAAGGATCTTTGAAATTTGAATATTGGGAAGATCGTAATACAGGGGCAAGTCGTTCTAAACCAGTAATTAGAGTAGATAGACTGGAATTATTAGGCTCTAAGCGTGATGATGAACAAGCTGCTTCAGCAAGTTACGATGAATTCTAATTTTAAAATTCAAGAAAAATTCTCCTGAGTGAATCAACCTTAGAGGAAATTCTTAAACTTGCTATTCAAAAAGCTGAAGCTGTAGAAATTTACTATTTATCAACTGAGGATATCCCAATAAAATTTGAAAATAATTATTTAAAATTTCTATAAAATAAAGCGAAAAAAGGAGTAGCTCTGAGATTAATTTATAAAGGTAAATTGGGTTTTACTAGTTCTAAAGATTTGACAAGAATTGATAACTTAATTGATACTGCTATTCAAACAGCAAAAGTTAGCAATATTATACAATTTTAATTTGCTTCCTCTAATAATTTTAATCCACCAAAATTAGACTATAACTTACCTCAAGTTAATTAATTAATCGTATCAGTTCAAGAAATTATTTATCAAGATTCATAATTAAAATCCAAATATTCTAGTAAATATTGGTTTTAATATTCGCAAGACAAAAGTTAAATTTTTGACTAATACTGATGTCTATGCTCAAAATTTTAATCAATTATTTAGTGCTGATATTTATAGTAATTTAGTTCAAAATGAAGACTTTCTGAAAATTATCTAGTTCAGATTTGGTTAGCCTTAGCCTCCTAGAAATCAATAAACTAATTTTCTAAGTAATCCAAAAATATCAATGGGCTGAAAATTCAGCTAAGATAAACTGTGCAACTATCCCTCTATTTTTTACTCCTAAAGCAGTAGAAAAAGCGATCGCTAGATTATGGAAAACTTTTTTGTCTGTACAAGCTAGTCCAGAAATCCTCTGCTCTTGCAGATAAGGTAGGAGATAATATTTTCGACCACCATTTACCGTCTTGGAAGACCCTAATTTTGAGCCTTATGTTTGTGCCTGTGATGATAAAAGTATAGCTAACTATGGTCAAAACTTTTATAGAAGCAGATACAATCAAAAACTTCTATTAGGACAAAAAATGGGCTGCTCTTGTAGGATGCAAGTCCACTGGCAATAGTTTTTAGATATGGACTATCTCAGCCTACTTTTAGTTTAGTCAATTTAAGTATTAGTCCTGGGGAAACTTCTGACAGTAAATTGATTAGTAACATAAAAGAAGGTTTAATAGTAGAGCAGGTATTAGGAGTAGGAGCAGGTCAATCAAATCAAGTAACTAGCAGGAGAATTTTCTGTCAATTTGGGTTTAGGTTATAAAGTATAAAATGCTCAAATAATAGGTCTAGTTAAAAATACAATGGTTACTGGTAATATTTTTGCAGCATTTCAAAGTTTAGTAGATATTGGCAATTTTCCAGAATTAATTAATGGTGGTTACTATTTGCGATCTATCTTATTTCAAAAATTAGGTGTAGCAACAAGGCAGGCTTAGATATGAAAGTTCTGAAAGTTATTTTGATTAGTTTTTTAGCAATTTTACTACTGAGTGGATGTGTTCAATATGAAGTGGGAATAAATTTTCAGAGTCAAACCCATGGTGAGATTGTACAACATATTAAACTACCACAGAAGTTACGCAATTTTAGTCGCGATATAGTTTCTGATTGGTTAAAAAGTATAGAAACTAGAACTTATGAGTTACAAGGAAAAACAAAAAGAATATCTAGGCAAGAAGTTGTAGTTACAATTCCTTTTAATAATGGTGCTGAGTTAGAAGAAAAATTTAATAGTTTTTTTCAACCTATGGATTCAGTAGGGTCTCAAAATTATTCCCCAGAAATAGCAGTAGATTTACCAAAACTAGCATCTCATATAGATGTTAACCAGAATAATTTTTTTGTGGCATTAAGGAATAAATTGAGTATGAATTTAGATTTGCGATTATCTGCAGATAATCGCAAAGTTGCAGTTAATCCAGGTGAATTATTAGATGTTGAGTTTCAGTTAATTACACCTTGGGGTTTTAGTGATGTCGAATCAAGTGAAAATAATACAATATACTATCAAAATGATAGAGAAATTATATGGAAACTCAAGCCGGGAGAAATTAATTCACTTGATGTGGTATTTTGGATTCCTAGCCCCATAGGAATAGGTGCAATATTAATTAGTTTATTGGTTTATATAGGTATAGCTTTAAAATATCAAATATTACCTACTTTAGGAATAAGCAAAAACTAATAAGTTAAGGATAGTAAATTATACCAATTTCCCAAAATAATGCTATACTTCGTCAAGACTTCACTTATTAAGTAATAAGTAAGTAAGATCAATGTTTTTAAATATTCTAGGCATTAAGCAAAAATATACTATAACTAATAACCCTACTTCCTATTTTGGTATTAGATAGTGAATCAATTAAGATGGTACTTAATATCACAAAATATATTGCCAGTTTATACATGAAAGGTATAAACTTAAGATATTGACCATTCAAGCATAAGTTGAAACAAAAACAATGAAACCAATAAACTTTTTGCTGATTTTCTTAGTTTGTTTAGCGTTAGTTATATTCAGCTTACAAAATACCCAACTAACAACTATCAAACTTATTGAAGGTATTGAGTTAGAAGCTCCATTATCTGTAGAACTTGTAATTGCTACAGGATTAGGAGCAGTTCTAGCATGGCTATTCAACTTATGGTCAAGAATGCAACATACCATAGGAAGTTTCGGACAAATGCGAGAAATTCGTAGCAGAAATAAACGCATTCAAGAATTACAAGAAGATGTAGAACGTTATGAAGATGAACTAAAACAAAGAGCTAGTTTAGCAGCATCAGAAACTTTGTCTGAGCTAGAAAAATCTACTGAATTAGAAGCTTCTAAATAAAAGTAGAATTAATTCAGTTATAACTTTTATTTCATTGGGTAGTTGTATTTGGATAATACTAACCTTTAATCTAAGCATTCAGTGGTCAGCTAGCCTCTTGCCTCCTGTGGAAGAGTTGTGCTTTTTCCTGACTGAATGCTCCGCATTCATGTCGGCTCTTAGCCGAAAACGTTAACAGCTATAAGTTATTAACTAATTATTTTGGAAGAAGGAATTAGTCTTCAAAAATAATTAAAAGTTTTGGTTTTGAAGAAAAAGGCAATCAGCTAACCTTAGTAGTTGTTTTATTATTTCAAAAACTGTTTGCGTAGTCTCATAGGAAAAGCTTAAATCTGAATCCTAATAGCTGAAAGCTTAACCTTTACTATCCTTAATTTTTTCACTCTCAATAATCTCACACTTATCATAAAGTGTGAGATTCCAGGTTAAAATATTTCAAGAATAGTCTGATAATTATTGATATTTAAAAGTACAGTAAAGTAGAGAAAAAACTACAACTATGACAATTGGAGTTCCCCAAGTTTCAGAAACCCTTTCAGAAGGAATAGCTCTATTAACAAACTTAGCAGAAAAGGGAGAAATTAATCCTTGGGATGTCCAGGTAATTGAAGTAATCGATCGCTACTTAAGTAAACTTACTCCTGAATCAAATATTTCTGCAAGTGACGATTTTGCCAATTTATCTCAGTCAGGTCAAGCATTCTTGTACGCATCTATATTAGTATGGCTAAAAGCAGATCATCTAGCTAATTCAGAATCATCTGAAAATAATTCAGAGATATGTGAAATAGTACAAATTCCAGAAGCAGAAAATTTTGAAACACCAAAGATACCACTAAAACTAGAACAACAATTACGTCGTCGTGCTGTAGCTCCCTCCCCCCGTAAACGTAGAGTCACCCTTCAAGAATTAATTGAGCAGTTACAACTGATTGGATCTGCTATAGAAGATAGAAAAGCACGTCCTCGTATCCGTAAAACTAGTTCCAAAGCAAGAGCGCAAGCGGCCAAAGTTATTGCAGAATTAGCTCACCAGGAAAATTTAGTAGAAACAGCTACAGATATAGAAGAGTTTCTTCTAGAAAAATTGCCAGAGAGAAGTGAAGATTGGTTAGAATTTGAAAATCTTTTAGAATTGTGGTCTTCAAGATTACAGTTAAAAGCTGAAAAACAAGAAAATGAACATATCAATGTCCAAGTAAATTCTGATCGAGTAGGTGCATTTTGGGCATTACTCCTGCTTTCTGCTCAGTCTAAAGTTGAGTTATCCCAAGAAGAATTTTACCAAGAAATCAAAATCCGTACTATTTCATCACATTCTCAAGACCAAAAAGTTTTAGAGGAGAAAATTTAATCCTTTGAAAAACAACATAGTATAATACTATACATTTGAAATTTCTATAATACTTTACCTACATAGTGGCTAAAATTAAGATTAATTTACAGCCTTTGTTGGTATAAATTAGCTTATCAACAGGGAAATTCATGGAATATTAAAGGCTCAAAAATTTTTTATCTATAGCAGGGAAAAGGGAAAAGGGAAGAGTTGAAAAAACATTTCCTAGTCTAAGATTTATCATCAGTCTATATCCTAACTAATTCTTTCTTAGCAATAATTAACAATCTTTTGGTTTTTCAATATCAATGTAGTAAGTTATTGAACTGATGTGTGTATTATTGGGTAAAAACCCTGAATTACTTCTTTTGATAATATTCTAATTCATTAAACTCAAGACTATCAAACTGAAAATTGGAAAATATAGCACTACGCGCAATTTAGAATTCAGAATTCAGAAGTAATTCCTGAGTGAGTTTGAGCATTTATAAATGTCCTAACTAATTAACGTCGTGCTATATCTCAGAAACATCATATTATCCGGTATCTATGAATATGAACTGGAAAGATATGTCCAACAATAACCCTGTTCACCCAGAATATCAACAAATATTGGTAGATAAAAATTGAGCGATCTGCCTTTCCATCAGAAAAGTGAAAAATTATCATTCTGCTTTTCTGCCTGTTGAAGTCAGATTTGAACGGAGTTTGTATTGTGAATTGAGAACAGAGATAATAAGTATTTTAGTATTTTTGACATTTTTAAGGTGGAGGAAACCAAAATGAAAGCCATGATTCTGGCAGCAGGTAAGGGAACTCGTGTTCGTCCAATTACTTATCGCATTCCTAAACCAATGATTCCTATTCTGCAAAAACCAGTAATGGAATTTTTGGTAGAGTTGCTTCGTCTACATGGTGTTGACCAAATTATGGTCAACGTTAGCCATTTAGCAAAGGAAATAGAGGACTATTTTCGTGATGGTCAAAAATTTGGGGTAGATATTGCTTATTCTTTTGAAGGACGAATTGAGGATGGAAACTTGATTGGGGAAGCACTAGGTTCTGCTGGTGGTATGAGGCGGATTCAAGATTTTTATCCTTATTTTGATGATACTTTTATAGTCCTTTGTGGTGATGCTTTGATAGATCTGGATTTGACTACAGCACTCAAATGGCACAAAGAAAAAGGATCGATGGCTACTGTGATTATGAAATCTATTCCTCGCGAAGAGGTTTCTAGTTATGGTGTTGTAGTGACAGATGAAACAGGGCGAATTCAATCTTTCCAAGAGAAGCCAAAAGTTGAAGAAGCTCTTAGTACCAATATTAATACTGGTATTTATATTTTTGAGCCAGAAGTGCTTAATTATATTCCGTCTGGTGTTGAATTTGATATTGGTAGTCAGTTGTTTCCCAAATTGGTTGAGATAGGGGCACCGTTTTATGGTGTGGCAATGGATTTTGAATGGGTGGATATTGGTAAGGTGCCAGACTACTGGCGAGCAATTAGAGATGTACTTCAGGGGCAAGTTAAAAATGTCTCTATCCCCGGTAAAGAGGTATCGCCAGGAATTTTTACTGGCTTAAATGTAGCAGTTAACTGGGATAAGGTGGATATCGAAGGACCTGTTTATATTGGTGGTATGACCAGGATTGAAGATGGTGCGAAAATTGTTGGACCTACTATGATTGGTCCTAATTGCTGGATTTGCAGTGGTGCAACTGTTGATAGTAGTGTTATTTTTGAATATTCCCGTTTAGGCCCAGGAGTTCGCTTAGTTGATAAGTTGGTGTTTGGTCGTTATTGTGTAGATAAGACTGGAGCATCTATTGATGTTAAAGCTGCAGCCCTTGATTGGTTAATTACCGATACTCGTCATCCTTTCCCTTCTGCTCCTCCTGCAGAACATAAAACAATTAAGGATATTTTGCAGGAAAATGGGGGTTAATTTTTTCACCTATACCAAGGAAAGCGCAGTCAAATCTTTGTGTCAATAAAAATACCTTGGAAACTAGGTTGATAATTCATAGTAATTAACCTGGCTGAGAAAGAATAAAACTAGGGGTATTAATCTACTTCCCCTAGTTTTTTTAATTCAGTTATAGTGGTTTTCACAAAGGTAGACTACAAAACTTCTGTTATCTGTTTCCTGCGTTTTGCCTTTAAGCCAAAATCTCTATCGTCTATGTTAATGAAAACTGCTATAAGTATGGCGTATACTAATATGATTAATATTTGCTACTAAAGATTGATAGGAAGATCGGGGAATGGGGAGATAGGGAGATTTTTAAGTAGCACAATTTTTGGTATTTCATCTAAATTTATAAATTTTTCCTACAAATATTTAGATTGTTTCTAGTACTCATTAGCAATAGTCAGTATAAATAGCTTCAATGATATTGAATCATAGGTGAAAATTATTTTTTTTATCATGAAAACTTAGAAGATAAAATCAATATATTTATCATTTATAGCTACTGAATTTTTGGTGTTACACAATCAAGAATTATAAAATCCAAAAGTAGATATTTTTGGATAACTGTTTCCTCAATAATATGTACAGTTTAAAATCTATTATCATTCTTTAATGTGCAGCCCCCTCAAATAAGTATAACTGCTGAGACTACTCTCATAATTTTGTAGCAGCATTCGCGACTCTTTAATAGTAATTTTTTCTTCTTGTAAAGCTTGCTCAGTTTGACAACGAATACTTTCGACTAAACCATCAGAATTATACTGAACATAATTCAAGACTTCTGTCATTGTGTCCCCTTTAACAACCTGTTCAATTTTGTACCCTGAAGGGGTTAATTTAATATGCACAACATTAACATCACCAAACAAGTTATGGAGATTACCCATTATTTCTTGATAAGCACCTCCAAGAAACATTGCTAGATAGTAAGGTTCAAAGACAGAAGAAATTTCTGTAGCAGAATTTTCTGATTTTTGAATAGGGGAATATTGGGAATATTTATGACTAACTTTCAGAGAATGTAATTCTAAGAATGATTTAACATCTCGTAAATCAATAAATTGCTCAATTTTTCCATCACTATCGCAGGTAAGATCGGCTAATATAGCTTTTTCAGTAGGTTCTTCATCTAACCGATGAATAGGCATAATTGGAAATAATTGATTAATCGCCCAACTATCAGGAGCAGATTGAAAAACAGAAAGATTAATGTAGTAAATAGATGCCATGATTTTTTCTAGTTCTTCTAAATCATCTGGCACATATTCAGAGTCTTTTAGTATTTCTTGGATTTTCCGAAAACATCCCCAATATAGTTGCTCTACTTTTGCCCGTTCAATAATACTCAGATATCCAAAATTAAACAAACTAATAGATTCTTCTTTGAATTGAATAGCATCATGATATGCTTCTTGATAATTATTTTTGCTAATAGATTGATAGGTTTCATAGAGGTTTTGCAAAATTAAATGGTCGTCTTTGCCAATAACTACTGGTTCTTCTTTTGGAACTTGACTAACTCCTAATACATCAAAAACTAGAACTGATTGATGGGATGCAACTGCTCTACCACTTTCACTCACTAATATTGGAGGTAATATATTTTTCTCTTCACAAGCTTCTTTAACTTCTGCCACAATATCATTAGCGTAGTTCTGCATATCATAGTTTTTAGAAGCATAAAAATTTGTTTTAGAACCATCATAATCAATTGCCAAACCACCTCCTACATCTAAGTATTTCATATTCGCTCCTAGTCGAGCTAATTCTACATAAATTTGACTTGCTTCTCTAATAGCATCTTTAATCACACTGATTGAAGAAATTTGTGAGCCAACATGAAAATGTAATAGCTGTAAAGAATCTAAAATACCCGCACTTTTTAACTGATTAACAACTTGAATTATTTCCGGAATATTGAGACCAAATTTAGCCCGATCGCCTGTAGTTCCTGCCCAACGACCAATACCTTTAGTACTGAGTTTTACCCTGACTCCAACTGCAGGTTTAATATTTAATTTTTGACTAGCTTCTATCACTAATTGTACTTCTTCTACCTGTTCAATTACAATTATTGGTGTTTTTCCTAATCTTTGAGCTAGGATTGCTGTCTCAATATATTCTCGGTCTTTATAACCATTACAAATTATTAGTGCATCAGTCGTATTCAAGGTAGCTATAGCAATTAATAATTCAGGTTTTGAACCTGCTTCTAAACCAAATTTATGAGGTTTACCAAATTTAACTACTTCTTCTACTAACTGACTATTTTGATTACACTTGACCGGAAATACACCTCGATATATATTCTTATACTTATAACGAGCGATCGCTTTAGCAAAACAAGCATTTAACCGCTCAATTCTATCTTCAAGAATATCTGAAAATCTAATAATTAATGGTAGTCCTATATTTCTTTGTTTAATAGATTCAACAAGTTCATATAGGTCTAAAGAACCTCCTAAATCACCTTTAGGGGAAACTGTAACATGACCAGCAGAATTAATTGAGAAATAAGGATTACCCCAACCAAGTATTCTATATAGTTTCTCACTATCTTCAATTGTCCATGATTTCTTTTGTTCAGACTTGATATGATTAATTTCTGTTTTCTCTGTTTGGGTTTTATTAGTGAATGATGTATTATTTGAAGTCTCAGAAGAGTTTTGATTTATAGTTGACTGTAAATCCATTTTATCTTTTAATTTGATAGATTAAACTTGAGATAATTTTAACTGAATCAGTATCTGTATCTGTATTTGTATAAATCCTCCTATAGGAAAACCTATAGCGCTATAGTTTAAATAGAATTTACTCTGTATTATAAAGTATTACTATTGAGTAATTGTTTTAAAATACTAAACTGTAAGATATTTTAAGTGCCTAGGCAAAATTAATTACCTAATTTTGTTCCCTGTAATATTCATCATTATAGACTTTCCAGCTTTAGAATATATGTAATTAATTTGGCATGACTACTTCACTAAACTATTGGTTATTTAAACCGCTTGTTTTATAAGCTAAAACCCTTGGTATGGTTAGAATCTCCTAGAAATTTATATGCTTAACAGCTTAAATCAGTATTCGTATAAATCCTAGAGGAAAAACTATAGCGCTATAGTTTAAGTAGAATTTACTCTGTATCGTAAAAGATTACTATTGAGTAATTTTTTTAATACACTAAACTGTAAGACAATTTTAACTAAATTCAGTATTCGTATAAATCCTAGAGGAAAAACTATAGCGCTAGTTTAAGTAGAATTTACTCTGTACCGTAAAATATTACTATTGAGCAAATTTTTGAGGAGCATAAGTTTGGAACGCACCTTTATAGCGATTAAACCGGATGGTGTCCAAAGAGGACTTGTAGGCCAGATTATCAGTCGCTTTGAAACAAAAGGTTTTACCCTAGTGGGTTTAAAAGTTATTAGTGTAAGTAAGGAACTAGCTGAAAAACACTATGATGTTCACAAAGAAAGACCATTTTTTCCAGGCTTAATACAATTTATTACATCTGGCCCTGTAGTAGCAATGGTTTGGGAAGGTGAAGGGGTTGTGGCATCTGCGAGAAAAATTATTGGAGCAACTAATCCTTTGAGTTCTGAACCTGGTACAATTCGTGGTGATTATGGAATTAGTGTTGGCCGTAATCTAATACATGGTTCTGATGCGATTGAGACTGCTCAGAACGAAATTAGTCTTTGGTTTAAAGAGGAAGAGTTAGTATCATGGCAACCTACTTTAACTCCCTGGATTGTTGAATAAATAGAGAAAATTTTTCCTGTCTCAAATGTCTATCAGTTAGCTCTCTAAATCAGGGAGCTAGCTATTTCAAAAGTATAAACTACTGAAAAGTAGAAAGTTATCCCCAAGAAAAATTTGTATTGAAGGCTCAAAGCATTACTGTGAAATCCTTACAGTACTTACAGATTTCGATAAAGAGTTTTTAACCTTTAGATCGCTGAAAGCCTTAGCTAGCAATAGTTATTTCAAGAACTTTGCACTGTCTAGTAAACTGTACTTCAATGTACATAGTTGATTTGAAATTTTTCTCTCCAATCTAGCAAAAGTATTTCTAGGCAAAAATTAAAAAATTAATATTAATTAAGTAAGTATAGTAGCAACTAAAAAAATTATCATCCTAATAAATAATTATATACTAATAGTTTGACTAAGTTAGTACTTAGGCATAAACCGAGTTATGAGGCGAAATTTCGTGAGAGCGAAAGACAATAATTAGGCCAATAAACCCGTTTCCTTATTTGGATGGGTGCGTAAGTTCTGTAAGCCGATTTTTATTGATTTTTTGTTCTTTTGTTAACTTATATTAACTTATATTAAGTGTTTAAGTAGCTATTAAGACAAGAGTGATGAGTGACAAACCCCGGAGCTAAATACAAGAGAAGGATAGTATCGAAGAAGGAAAAAAATTAATCGTTTGTTTCAAGTTGTAACAATAACAGTCTGTGAATTTGCCAATTGTAGGTAAAATATGGAAAATTAACTGCACAGTCAACTACAAACATTCATTAGGAGTTTTGAACTATGCCTTTATCTGATACCCAAGTATTGGTTGCTCTCGTAATAGCTCTCATCCCAGGAATCTTAGCATTCCGACTCTCAACTGAGCTGTACAAGTAAAATCCTGTCAATTATTAAAACCTAACATCTAAATCTGTCCTAACGGTTACTCCTTAACACAATAAAATTTTGGCTTGTTAGCAAAGTCAAGTATTATTGAGAAGTTACTAAGGTAAAAACTAATGGGGCAGATTTTTTTTATGGAATACTCATAATTAAAGCATCTATATATTCTCACCCATCAAGGTAATTTTAATAGAATTAAACCCAATATTAACTAATCATCTATCTACATTTTTTTCTGGCTTAAAAATCATAACTATGTTCAGTCTCTTCTAAGCAAAATTTTATGGTGACTAAAAATTAAGTTTGTTAGTAATTAATCATTTATTTATCATAGATAGATTAATATACAAAATAGGAGTATTATAATTGATTAACTTATCCACACAAAATTATGCAAGCTACTAAACCAGTTCAATTTTCATCAATTTCTGATGGTCAGCCTATTCAAGTTAAACCTAGATTATTCTATAAACAACAAAAATCCACTTATATAGTAGGAATAACAATTGAAAGTACAGCAAAATTATTAACTAATATCTTACTTTCTATTTGTGTAACTTCTGCTTTATTAAAATTGTTACCTCATTACCAATCTATTCAAGAAAAACTACAAGTTATTGAATCTGAAATTGGAGCTACAAAAGAGAGACTTAATAATGAGAAGGAAAAATTTAGTCGCTATTTTGATCCTGGTCAAGCTAAAACTATTATGCAGGAGCAAAGTAACCGAGTAGACTCTCATCAAATGCCTATAATTTGGCTAGAAGATAATGGTATTAAAACAAATTCAGAATCTAATTCTTCTCTATAGAAATCCGCCCATAGATTGTAATATTTTAGCTAAGGGGGTTTGGAAACAAAACCCAAGCAAAAATGGGATGAAAATACCAAACCCCTAAAGTTTTTTCTTCACGAATCATTTCATATTGTTATATAAGTAGGTAGGCGCGAATAAACCTCTTACTATTTAATGAAATGTTGGTACAGTCAAACCCCTGATTTCTGGATATTTAAGCTGCATTAGCTAATACAAATTGAGATGTTATAAGTTCTACTGCAGCTTGATATTGTTTGTCAGCTTCTGTAGTAATTTGTTTAGGTAAAATTGGGTCTTGTTCCACCAAAAAATCTGGAATAATTCCCAGTTTATTAATATCTTTATGGTTTGGCGTTTCATACTTAGCCACTGTTACTGCCAACCCCGAACCATCAGACAAATCAAACAAAGATTGAATTAAGCCTTTACCAAAAGTTTTTTCACCTAACAAGAAAGCACGGCCATTATCCTGAAGTGCGCCAGCTAGAATTTCACTAGCACTAGCAGTTCCTTGATTAGTTAAGACAACTAATGGGGCATTAGTTATAGCAGGACCTTCAGCAGAAAAACTACCAAGAATTCTTTGTCTATTTACTGTGTAAACAATTGTACCTTCGTCTAACCATAAACGCGCAATTTCTACTCCAGCTTGTAACAGTCCACCTGGATTATTGCGTAAATCAAGTACATAGCCAATCGCTCCCTGTTCCTCAAAACTTTTGATAGCTTGGCTTACTTCTATAGTAGCATTAGCATTAAATTGACTAAGGCGAATATAACCAATTGGGCTTGCTTCAGAGTTATACTTTAACTTGGCATAAACTGGATTAATCTCTATTTGATCCCGAATTATTGTGATGTCTTGGGGTTGGTCGCTACTTTCTTTTAGAATTGTTAGTAGAACAGAAGAACCAACAGTACCCCTCATTCTATTTGCAGCTTCATCTAATGAAAATTCTGTGGTGGGATGGCCATCAATTTTCACTACGCGATCCCCTGCTTGGATACCAGCAGTTTCAGCAGGAGAACCCTCCAAGGGGGATATAACTATTAGTTCTCCTGTTTGAGAGTCTAAGGCAATTTGTAAACCCACTCCTGTTAATTCTCCTGAAGTATCGACCTGCAAATTCCGGTATTGTTGTGGTTTGAGAAGTCGCGTAAATGGGTCTTCTAGACTAGCCAACATTTCTTGAATGGTGCTGTAGGTTTCTTCTCTAGTTTTCAGGGGTTTCTTCATTAATTTTTGACGCTTAAACCACCAGTTCTGATGATTGAAAGAATCATCAACATAAGCTAAATTGACTATACGCCAAGCTTCCCCCAATAAGCTCTGTTCTTCAGTTAATGCTCTTGCAGAAGGTGTCCAAAGTGCCGAGGTCAGAATAACTGGCAATATTAATAGAAGTGCAATTTGCAAAAATCTTTTTTTCATAAAACAAAAGTATTAAATTATCAATCCTTGATAATTGGCCGATATAGTGAAGTCGTTTGATAAAATCTCTAGGATAAACGAAAATTCTTTCAAATATCAAACTCTACAAAAATTGCCAGCTTATCTGAAATATATCTACAAATTATGTTAAATTTTTTTACTAGAGGGTAGGCAAGGAATAAAGATTTATCTACTCAAACAGTAGACTTGCAGCTTGATTCCTTTGTCAGTTAGTATGAGATTTTCTATTGCTGATTCAATTCAAGGGTTAATGTGAGTATCTTTTCCTAACTACCCAAAAACTTAATTCATTAACAAACAGCAATATTCATCTAGGATTTTTAGCTTCATGTTCTCAAAACAGGTAACTGATTCACCCGCTTATAAGTGGTTTGACGAACGCTTAGAAGTTCAAGCGCTCGCTGACGACATTTCTAGCAAATATGTTCCACCTCATGTAAATATTTTCTACTGCTTAGGTGGAATTACTTTAATGTGCTTCCTGATCCAGTTTGCTACTGGATTTGCCATGACTTTCTACTACAAGCCAACAGTAACAGAAGCATTAGCATCAGTCCAATACATTATGACTGAAGTTAACTTCGGTTGGCTAATTCGCTCCGTCCATCGTTGGTCTGCCAGTATGATGGTGCTGATGATGATTCTTCATGTTTTCCGGGTTTACCTCACAGGTGGTTTTAAAAAGCCTCGGGAATTAACCTGGGTAACAGGTGTAGTTATGGCTGTAATTACTGTTAGCTTTGGGGTGACTGGTTATTCCTTACCTTGGGACCAAATTGGTTACTGGGCGGTAAAAATTGTGTCTGGTGTACCTGATGCAATTCCATTTGTTGGTCCATTCATTGTAGAACTGATGCGTGGTAGTACAAGTGTTGGTCAAGCAACTCTAACTCGTTTCTACAGTCTTCATACTTTTGTATTACCTTGGTTTATTGCAGTATTTATGTTATTGCACTTCTTAATGATTCGTAAGCAAGGTATCTCTGGACCTTTGTAAATTAAGCAATCATTAACTATAAAACTAGGTTTCGCTTTAAAAATGGGTCTGAAGCCTCCTGGTTCTAGAGAGACTGTTGCTAAGGCAAATAAATTGAGTTGCTGGATATCCTTCCGAGACTAGAAATTAATACTGGGAGAAGCGTCAGACTACTGCCAAAGTTAGCAGCAGGAAAAGTCAACCTGCCGACTAACTAAGGTATGGTAGAATCTCCCGTGCTTAAGCTCGGAGAGAATATAAACTATCACGGAGAAAAGAACTGTTATGTCCACTTTGAAAAAACCGGATCTGAGCGATCCTCAATTAAGAGCTAAGTTAGCTAAAGGTATGGGTCACAACTACTATGGTGAACCTGCTTGGCCTAATGATTTGCTCTATGTATTCCCAATAGTAATGATGGGTACATTGGCTTTGTGTGTAGGTTTAGCTGTACTAGATCCTGCTATGGTTGGTGAACCAGCAGATCCATTTGCTACTCCTCTGGAAATTTTGCCTGAGTGGTATTTCTGGCCAGTTTTCCAAATTCTGCGTACTGTACCTAATAAATTGTTGGGTATTTTCGCAATGGCTTCTATTCCTTTAGGATTAATGTTGGTTCCTTTCATTGAAAATGTCAATAAGTTCCAAAATCCTTTCCGTCGTCCAGTAGCTACTGCTGTATTCCTATTTGGTACAGCAGTTACTCTGTGGTTAGGTATTGGTGCTACTTTACCAATTGATATTTCCTTAACTCTAGGTCTATTCTAAGACTTGGATATCTAAATAAAATTTATAAAATTTTACGCCCTTTGTGGATTTTCTTAGTTAAGTACATTTTGTATTTGTAGAAATTCTCAGAGGGTGTAAATCTTTTTTTTTAGTTCTTATGCAGTTGAGAAAATTTGAGAAATTGTAGTAAATTTTTATTATACTTTAGTGCAGTTTTCAGGTTTAGTGCAGTTTTCAGGAAATAGGCAATCGGGAAAATAATTCTTTGGTTATTTTGGCGAGGGATATATTTTTCAATAACTACAATTTATACTGTTTCACGGAAGTTAAAAGTCATCCATCGAGTGGGTAATTCAGAGATTCGATTTCCTGCGGAAAGGATCCGAGAAAAGAATGTAAGACGCACTCAAGATAGTAAAAAGTCCGATTTTATAGGCTGAAAACTTTGAAACTACAGTAATTTCAGTAAATTATTTCACATATTATATTCTGAAACTATTTATGACATCTTTAAAGTAAATTGGAATTAGATTATTATTAAATTTTGACTACATTATCAGCATGGTTTTACTTTGAAATAAAGCTATAAGTCAATATGATTCAGCTAAATATTTTTTTTGGTAGTTATGTAATTATGAAGAGCTACTCTAAGCGCGGTACACCTTATTAGTTATAATCTTATTTGAACCGTATTGATCTATAAGTAATAACCAATATTAGGGGTGTGTGGAAATAAACATAATCTAAAAATGTGGGGATAAAATTGGCTAAGAAGGTTGCTCAAAAAAAAGGAAATATATTCGTTTTTCTGGAGATTTTATCTTGTGAAGGTGGCATTCAGTCTTATGTAAGAGATATTTTTCAGGCTTACCAAGACTTGACAAATTATGTAAAATCTGATGACTCTTTTCTAGAATCAGATATCTTATTACTAAGAGATGGTAAAGATTGTGAAAATCCCTATCAGTCCAATAGTCTAAATTTCTATTATTTGAAAACTAAGTCTGTTTGGTTAGGGAGATTAAGGTTAGCTACAACATTACTATGGTTTTTACTTAAAAAACAACCCAAACAGGTTTTTTGTGGTCATATTAATTTAGCTCCATTGGTTCAAATTTTGTGTGTGCCTCTGGGCATTCCCTATACAGTTTTAACTTATGGTAAGGAAGTATGGGAACCACTACCAAATAAATCTCAACAGGCATTAAAACAATCAGCTAATATTTTAACTATTAGTCGTTATAGTCGCGATCGCTGTTGTGAAAGTAACTATCTAGATCCGGATAAGTTTCAATTGTTGCCTTGTATGGTGGATGGGGATAAGTTTATTCCTGGACCTAAACCTGTAGATTTGATTGAAGGTTACAATCTTCAGGAGGCAAAAGTATTAATGACTGTAGCTAGACTTTGGTCGGGAGACCCTTATAAGGGTGTTGATGTGACAATTCGGGCGTTGCCCAAAATACTACAAATTTTCCCAGAAGTCAAGTATTTAGTAATTGGACGAGGAGATGACCAACCTCGCTTGGCAAAGTTGGCTCAAGATTTGGGAGTAGGGGAAAAAGTGGTATTTGCAGGATTTGTGCCCACAGAGGATTTAGTTAAACATTATCAAGTAGCTGATGCTTATGTTATGCCTTCTCAGGAAGGGTTCGGTATTGTTTATTTGGAAGCAATGGCCTGTGGAGTGCCAGTGTTGTCTGGAGATGCGGATGGTTCGGCGGAACCTTTACAAGATGGAAGGTTAGGATGGCGGGTGCCTTACCGAGACCCAGAAGCAGTAGCTAATGCTTGTATAGAAATGCTGAAGGGAGAGGATCAAAGGTGTGATGGTCAGTGGTTGCGAGAGGAAAGTTTAAAAGTTTTTGGTAGGAGAGCTTTTACCGAAAGAGTAAGACAACTGTCAACTTCTGCGGGCTGAAGCCATGCAGCTTGGATAACCGAATATCCGACTAAGAGTTGGCTAGACCAATAAGCCCAAAGCGATAACACTTCTGGGTATTTACCTAGCTCGGATTATCTGTTGGCCTTTTTGGGTAAAAGCACTGCATTATTGCAGGACACAAAGCTTTTGATGGTCTTAGGGACTTATAACTTTCTGGAAAAGGATTATCTCTGATGATTCGAGTACCAGTACAAAATCCTGATGGCTCTCCTGCAATGCCTACAAGAGCATCGCGGGCACGCCGTTGAGTCAAGAAAGGATAAAGCTACTCGCCATTGGAATGATGCGGGTTTGTATTTTGTTCGATTAGTAGCTGAACCATCGGGTCGTGAAACTCAGAAAATAGTAGTTGGTTGAGACCCTGGTAAAAACTATACAGGAATTGCAGTGCAGTTGGCTAAATTCACACTTTACACTGCCCATTTGGTTTTGCCTTTTGAGCGTCTTAAAGAAAGACTTGGTTGTGCAAAAGTTAGCATTTATGACCATAATTGGAAACGAATTGGGAAATTTTCTCCTAAAAAAGTCCAACTGATTCGTAGGTCTAATAAACTGTGCGTTGTTTAAACCACGGCGATTGAAACTGCCGTTCGCCTTAACTCCACCTCTTTTTAAAGGGTGGATTCCAGGCTCTCGATTACTTTTCTTGAAATTTGTGATTAGGATAGAGTAGAGGAGTAGGGAAGTGGGAGAGTAGGGGAGTAGTAAAAATATTAATAATTAATACGCTACTGGCTAATAATTATCCAAAAGGTTATTCAGCCTGTATTAATTATTTAATAATTAGAGTTTCACCTAAGTATAGAATTTTAATGTATGGTAATTGGTATTAGAGGAGATAATTAAGTGAATCAAGGGAACTCAAAAATATTTCAATTAACTATGGCTAGTATTGGTAATTGGCTAATTGTTTTAGCTGTTGTTTGGTTACTGGGTTCTATAGGATTGGGATGGTTAGTTAATTCGATTTTAATATTATTTGGTTTTATTTTAATTGCACCTGTAATTGCATTTATTGGTTTGCGTTGGTGGTTAAATCGCAATTTAATTATTGATAAGTGCCCCGTTTGTAGTTATGAATTTACTGCTTTAAATCAAACTCAATGTCAATGTCCTAGTTGTGGAGAACCACTTAAAGTTGAAGGAGGTTCTTTTAGTAGATTAACTCCTCCTGGCACTATTGATGTTTCGGCAGTGGAGATTAATGCTCGGCAAATTGAAGATAAATAATTAATGGATAATTGATAATGGATAATTGATAATTACCTGAAACTGGATTTATAGAGTTTCCCAAAGTCATCAGGTACATCTATTTTTATTTTTATCCTATTCCCTATTCCCTAAAACCTAGAATTTATTACCTCACAAGTATGGGAAATTTTATAGTATTATTACCTAATAAATAAATCTGTAATCAAAGGTATATGATCTGAACCTAGTTCAGAATTTAAATTGCCTCTTGTCTTAACATTTACAACTTGAATTTCTGAACTGATTAAACAATGATCTATGGGAATTTGAAAAAATCTAGATAGTATTTTATATACTATAGATTTACTAAATCCTTTAGCAGGCCAAGTAGGAAGAATACCAAACCCTAAACGGCTATTCTTTAACCCAGTTTCCTGTTCTAATTTTTGATAATAAGGAGACCACATAGTTATATTCAAATCTCCCGCAAGAATAACTGGATGATTTAATTGTTGAATATATTTACCAAGTTCCTCTAAAATTTGATTGCGTTGTTTAAAACTGCTTGTGTATATAGGAACAGTAGGATGGGTTGCTATTAAATAAATGGCTTGTTGATTAATATTGAAGTTGGTAATAATAGTGGGTTTGTTGGGAGCAAAAAATTTTATTGAGTAATCCTTGATGGGAAATTTGCTATAAACTGCAACAATTCCATAGGGAGGAGTTCTGTAGGTAAACTGAGAAACAATCGAATTGGGCAAAATATCAGATAATGTTTGCAGATTTTTAAACCATGTATTTGTAGGTTCTAAAAAAATTGCTATATCTGGATTTTCCTCTCTTATCATTCTGGTAACTTGTGAATATTGAGAATTTCTACCTCCGTAAAGGTTGTGAACTAAAATTCGTAAGTTAGCAGTTTCTTGACTAATACTATTTTGATAAATATACCAAGGTAAAATTGGGGTGAGGTTAATAATTGTGCAAAATGTACCAACTAAAAATAATCTTTTTTTGCCTGTTATACCTAAGCAACATAACAAAATTAAGCTGATTACAAAATACTGAACTTTAAAATGAGAGATTAACTCAAAAATTATACCTTTTTGCCAATAACCCCCTAAGCAAAATAAGGTAGTAATAATAATTCCTGTGGTTAATAAGTAACTGAAAATTTCTTTTAGTCGATTAAACCAAGATATTTGCATATTAGGCTTTGGAAGATAATACTTTAGTTGAAAAAATAAATCAACTTACTAGCGGAGTTACTACTATTACTTTGACCTTATCATAATTTTTCACTTTATCCTAAAATTTTATTTTCGTTGAAGTATTTTTATTGAGAGCTGTCAGAAATAAAGCAATTTTTAGACCTAATTAAGGTTTGCTGAAAAAGCAGAGAGTGGGGAGAGTGGAGAGACAGAGAAAGTAGGAGGAATAATTTTCCCTAAATCTTTCTGAGCTTTTTTATCGAGAATGCTAGCTTTATGAGTGTTTTTAACTGAAACAGGCGTACTTTAATTAATAATTACTGTTAACTGATAACTGAAATGACCTCTTCTGTGATATAAGGATTGGTTAAAAGTAATTTTTTTTAATTATATGACTCTTATTAGTTAAGAATTTTTTGAAGAAGGGAGAAAAAAGAAGGAAAATAAGTAGTTCTGCATAGTAATGGTGAAAATATACATTTTTTTCCAAACTTCCCACACTCCCTAAACCATTACTATGAACCACTATCGGAAAATACATGAGTCTATAGCTAGATAACTTTTGAGTTTTGGTTTGCTCTGAACCGTATTAATTTTTATTCTAATATACTAAGTATTTATTAAAGAGCTGAAAGCTGTTAAAGAAGTTCCTCCGCAGGAGGCAAGCTGACTGCTAAATGTTCAAAAATATTAAAATAATCCGCAGAGTTTCAATATCTTAATTTTAATTCTTAAAATATAGACTGTTACTTATCTAAATTAGGATTTAAAACTAATGGCACGTTTAGCATTACTAAGTACATCTGATAAAACAGGTTTGATTGATTTAGCAAAAAGTTTAGTTTCAGAATTTGACTATGAAATAATTAGTAGTGGGGGTACTGCTAAAACTCTTAAAGATGCAGGAATTTCTGTAACAAAAGTATCTGACTATACGGGGTTTCCAGAAATTTTAGGAGGTAGGGTTAAAACTTTACATCCTCGCATTCATGGAGGTATTTTAGCAAGAAGAGATTTAGAGCAAGATATTGAAGAATTAAATGCTAATAATATTCGACCTATTGACTTAGTTGTTGTTAATTTATACCCTTTTGAACAAACAATTTCTCAACCGGGAGTTACCCTAGCAGAAGCAATTGAAAAAATTGATATTGGCGGACCTGCAATGTTAAGAGCATCAGCTAAAAATTTTGCTCATCTAACAGTTCTATGCAACCCTTCTCAATACAATTCTTATTTGGAAGAATTAAGGAAAAATGGAGGAGAAGTATCCTTAGAATTTCGTCAAAAATGTGCATTAGCAGGATTTCAACATACAGCAACTTACGATCGAGCGATCGCTACTTATTTACAAGAACAAGAAACAAATTCTGAGTCAGAAAAATCAGAAAAAGAAACATTTTTCCTCTCCGGCAAAAAGATTAATACTTTGCGTTATGGAGAAAATCCTCATCAATCTGCGACTTGGTATCAAACCGGAATTAATGCTAGTGGTTGGGCGGCAAGTAAAATTCTTCAAGGTAAAGAATTAAGTTATAACAATTTAGTAGATTTAGAAGCAGCAAGACGGATTATTACAGAATTTTCGGATGCTCCGACTGTAGCAATTCTGAAACATACAAATCCTTGTGGAGTTGCAGTTAATGAGACTCTTTTAGGAGCTTATGAAGAAGCTCTTGCTGGAGATTCGGTTTCTGCTTTTGGCGGAATTGTTGCTTTAAATAAATCTATTGATGCGCCGACTGCTACGGCAATGACTAAGACATTTTTGGAATGTATAGTTGCTCCTGGATGTGAACCGGAAGCAGAGGAAATTTTTCAGAAAAAATCTAAATTAAGAGTATTAATTTCACCAGATTTAAAACAGAGCGAACCCGAAACTATAAAAGTAATTGCTGGCGGTTTTTTGGTTCAAGATACTGATGATGCGATAGATAATTCTAGTGATTGGAAAATCGTTACAGAAAAACAACCTACTGCCGAACAAATAGAAGAATTAATGTTTGCTTGGAAGGTGGTAAAGCACGTTAAGTCTAATGCAATTGTGGTGACAAAAAATCGCGCTACTGTTGGTATTGGTGCTGGTCAAATGAATCGAGTCGGGGCAGTAAAAATAGCTTTGGAGCAAGCAGGAGAAAAAGCTATTGGAGGAGTATTAGCTAGTGACGCTTTTTTCCCTTTTGATGATTCAGTAAAAACAGCAGCAGCAGCAGGAATAAATGCAATTATTCAACCAGGTGGTAGTCTGAGAGATAAAGATTCTATTGCTGCAGCAAATGAATTAGGTTTGGTAATGATACTCACTGGAATGCGTCACTTTTTACATTAGAAAAGGTCAGATGTGGTGAGATAGTCTCAATTTGACTTTCTCAAATTTTTAGTAGTGAAGTAGAAGCGTGAAAATTTAGATAATTTGTCTGACTCTTAGTTTTGGAAGTGGCAAGGCAATATTTTGCCTACTCACAAATTTTGAAACGTAAAAATTTAGATAATTTGTCTGACTCTTAACTCTAGAAGTACCAATGAAAAATATAGTCTACTCAAAAATTTTGAGATGAGAAAAAATTCCTATGTGTTCGGATAGTCTCAATTTGACTTTCTGAAATTTTTAGTAGTGAAGTAGAAACGTAAAAATTTAGATAATTTGTCTGACTCTTAACTCTAGAAGTAGCAATGCAAAATATAGTCTACTCATAAATTTTGAGATGAGAAAAAAGCCCTATGTGTTCGGATAGTCTCAATTTGACTTTCTGAAATTTTTAGTAGTGAAGTAGTCAGTAAAAATTCGTATAATATGTCCTACTCTTAGCTCTATAAGTTGCAAGGCAATATTTTGCCTACTCAAAAATTTAATTATATTTTTCAAGACGAATTTTCAAGAAAAAAGTATTGGGTAGACCAGTAAAAATCTGTATAAGTATAGTATGTAAAAACTTTGAACTATTACACACTATTAACTAACTTAATACCTTGATTATTGAGCAAAAATCATGACAGTTACTACACCACAAAATCTACCCCAAGAAGTAAAAATTCAACTCCTATTAACAGGAGGGCATCAATATACTATTTATCTCAAATCTGATGCACCCTTACTCCAACTTTTAGCCAAAACATTATTATCTAAACATCAAAAAACTGCAAATTCTACCCTATTTCAAATTCCTCTAGCAGAAGGTCATTCTGCTTTATGTTTTCCCAGTGAACATTTAGTAGGAATGGTAACCGAACCACCAATTTATTTGCAGCACTTACAACCACAAGATAGTCAATCTAATATCAAAACTTATACTCCTCCTACTGCTACAATAGATAACTTAGAATCTCGTTATTTACTTATAGAAAATTTCCTCACAAATTCAGACACTGAACAACTATTAAACTATGTCTTGCAAAGAAAATCAGATTTTGTACCAACTACAACATCAACTAAAGCTGAAAATTATCGTCGTTCTTTAGTATTGCACTCTTTCCCAAAATTTCAAGAATTAATAGTCAACAGAATTAAAGAAATTTTTCCTGATGTATTAAATAAATTAAGCATTCCAGCATTTTCAATTGCCGAAATTGAAAGTCAGTTAACTGCTCATAACGATAATAATTTCTATAAAATTCATAATGATAATGGTTCTCCTGACACTACTAGTAGAGTTCTTACTTATGTTTACTATTTTTATCGAGAACCTAAAGCATTTGCAGGTGGTAATTTAATAATTTATGATAGTAAACTCAAGGGAAAACACTATGTCAAAGCCGACACATTTAAAACAGTAGAACCTAAAAATAATAGTATTGTATTTTTCCTCAGTCGTTATATGCACGAAGTTTTGCCAGTAACTTGTCCTTATCAATATTTTGCAGATAGTCGCTTTACTATTAATGGTTGGATACGTCGCACTGATTAATTTAATTAAAATCGAGAAATGATGAGAAAATCTTAGATAATACCAATTCCCAAAAGTAATGCTATACTTCAGACATACTTCAACAGTCAAATATGTACCAATATTCAAAGTATGTTTTTGACAATTTAAGTTCAGTTAGTATATATTATTCCTACTTTTATATCTCTCCACATTTTCCCACCCAATTAAATATAGCATTCTTTTTGATAAATGCTATAAATCAAGGCAATTTGAAAAAGCAGTTGTACCAAGCATGATAAATTTTTGCAACAAATAGTTAGCTTATTGCTTAACATTCAAGAGTTAGGAGGAATATAATCTGAAGTTTTTTTATAGATATTCTCTATTTTTAGTCAAATAAACATTAAAATAAACTCTTTTTTTCTACCAAGTTTGTAATTATTAGAAACCAAAAATACTGGAAATAATTTCTATGTCTATAATTTATAGCAATCCGTGCATAGGTTGTGGCAGATTAAAAAGTCAATAAAAAAGTTGAAACTCTTACCTGTTGCCTGTTGCCAGTTAAGTGTTCCCTGAAAAGTAGTAAGATTTTTGCCACGAATATGCGGAGGATTGCTATAGTAATTGTTTAAATCTATTTAGTGACAACTCTAAATATAAAAGTCAACAGTAAATTATCCTCCATAAGATTTTTATCTATAGATTAATGCTTTATTTGACAACTACTTGATACTGAACTTATTTTTCCCAAAACCCTCATACCTAAAACCCTTTTTCAGGATATGTAGCAAACATAAATTATATTTAGATAACAATCATTTAAAAGTAAGTTTATTTTATTCTTATGGGTTTTCATAGTAATAAAAAATCAGAAAAGTTTTTACGAATAAAGAAACCTAGTTTTATAGAAGTAGCGATTAATATCACTACTTTCCTTTACTCGTCAGAGGGTAAGTTATAAAAATCATTACTTGTTTAGCACTACCCATATCCATAATTTACAGAACTAATTATGCTCAGTAACAAATATAATCAAAATATAGTTAAATCAAAATGTGTGAAAATTGAGAATTTTTTAACTCAGACAGAAAATCAAAAAATTCTCGAATCTGTGATTAAACTAGAAGCATATTTTGAAAAAAGTACTACTAGCTTAAGCTTAAGTGAAACCAACTTTCGCCAATCAAAAGTATTACATTTAGCGCCTATTTCCAAAACTAGAATTAGTAATTGTATTAAATTAGTTTTACCTCAAGTTTTAGCTAAACTTGGTCATCAAGAATTTCCCATTGCTCGAATAGAAGCACAAGTAACAGCTCATAATCATGGTCATTATTATCAGACACATAATGATAATGGAATGCCAGAAGTTGCTAAAAGAGAAATTACCTACATTTATTATTTTTATCAAGAACCTAAACAATTTTCTGGGGGAGAATTAGTTTTGTATAATGAAAAAATAGATAATAATTACTATGAACAGGCAAATTCATTTAAGAAAATTGCACCGAAAAATAATACTATTATTTTCTTTCTTAGTCGTTACTGGCACGAAGTTTTACCAGTAAATTGTCCTTCTAAAAATTTTGCAGATAGTCGCTTTACTATTAATGGTTGGCTCTGGAAAAATTAATATTTACTATCGATTATCAATTAATCCTACCCTAGAAAAGTGGCAAAAATTAGTGTCAAAATAACAAAAGTTATTAAATACTAAATACTCGCTACTATTTTAGGACTAAAAAGATAGATTTCTTCCCTTAACTATAAAGAGTTTTTAACCTGAGAATCTCTAATTTTTAGAATTAGCCATTAAATAGGGCTGGCTGATTAAATCCAAAAGCATTGACATATAAAGACAAGTGCCTTTTTTGGGTCAAAAAAAGTGCGCCTATTTCAGCTCTTCATGCTCAAAAAGTTAGTATTTTAGGCACATAGTTGGGCAGAAAAATCAAGGGATAATTCTTACTTCTACCTTCTCTAAATTCCTGGTTACTCCTGTATCTTGTATCCTGTCTCCTGTCTCCTACCCCTACGAAAAGACTTTTTCAGCAAACCCTAAATAGCTTTAGTATCTGATAAGGAGAAGAAAAAAAATATTGATATCAAATTCTAAAACGCTTCAGTTTAATCATAGAAATAAAAAATCCCTTTTCCTTGGAAGGAAAATTTTATAATTTATGAAGTCAAATCAAACAGTCTCCATTTTTAAGGGTAATTGAGAGAATATAATTCTGCTTTAGCAATAAATTTAGTAAAAATTTATCTTGCGGAATCCTACGCAAAGAGCTTTTCACTTGTAATCCTGCATCAACTAATTAATCAGGAAGATTAGTTAATATACTTTGAGAGTAACTTTTAATTTTTGCTCAATCTTTCAACTCTGATTCTTCTTTCAAAAAAATAAGTTAATGGCTGAAAGCTAATAGCTGATGGCTGAATTATTACACAAAATTATTTACTTATTCTAATGATTTACGCTTTTTAGAAGGCAAAAAATTCAGCTTGTATAGATGTGCAATGGAGTTTTGTGTACCTGCTTATCAAAGGATTTCAATTTATGTTAAAATTCTAATTTCTCACTTGAGCAATTATCAGATTATGACAAGTAGATTTTCACCAGCAAGATTTTTCAGTTTATCTAGTAAACCTACTATTTCAATGCAGATGATGTGGGTAGGTTTAACAATTACAATTTTATTTATATTAATTGCTATTTTATCCCCACTTTTAGCAAATTTAAGTTTACTCCAAGACCCTCAAGAATTTCTGAGTAATCCCATACATCAAGCACCTTCTTTTGAACATTGGTTTGGCACAAGTCGTCAAGGTTATGATATTTTTTCCCGAACTTTATTCGGCGCACAAGTTGCTTGGCAAGTTGTGATTTTAGCGACTTTATTAAGTTTAATTATTGGTGTGCCATTAGGAATGATAAGTGGTTATCTTGGAGGCAGAATTGATAAAATTTTAATATTTTTTATGGATACTGTTTATACTTTGCCTGGATTATTACTTTCCATAACTTTAGCTTTTGTGGTTGGAAAAGGAATATTAAATGCAGCGATCGCTTTGAGTATTGCTTATATTCCTCAGTATTATCGAGTAGTTCGTAATCATACAGTTAGTGTCAAAACGGAACTTTTTATTGAAGCGGCAAGAGCGATGGGTGCTAATACTTGGAGAGTATTGACTCGTTATTTATTTTTAAATGTTATTCAGAGTGTTCCTGTGTTATTTACTCTTAACGCTGCAGACGCAGTTTTAGTATTAGGAGGATTGGGATTTTTAGGATTAGGATTACCTCCTGAAACTGCTGAGTGGGGAAATGATTTAAGGTTAGCTTTAGATGCTTTACCAACAGGTATTTGGTGGACTGCTTTTTTTCCTGGTTTTACTTTAACTTTAATGGTGGTTGGCTTATCTTTATTAGGAGAAGGATTGAATGAATTTGTTAATCCTAAATTTAGAGAATAGGAAATAATGGATAATGGATAATTTATAATTGATAATTATTGCTCTGTTGACTAAATATCAAAGCATTGCTAAATAAAAGTAAACGCCTTTTTAGGAGCGAAAAAAGTACCAAGTTTTCCATCCCAAACCCTCAAAAAGTGAGCATTTTTAGGTGACTATGGCAGACAAATCACTATATCTAACTCTAATTAATCTCCAGAGGTTTATTTACTGATGGATAATTGATAATTAAAGATGCTTCTCATTATCAATTTTCAATTCTCAATTCTGAATTCTAAATTCTACCAAAAAAACCCCAAAAAGCGCCAGAAATTATTCCCCAAATTGAGCCAATACCTGCACCAACAATTACTCCTCTCAGCAAAGTAACTTGACCACTAATTCCTAAATTTAAAAACAAATCATCACCAATAGTTATAGATAAAATTCCGCCAATAATTCCCCAAGCGATCGCCGTCAAAAAAGAACCCCAAATTGCTCCAACAATTCCACCTCTTATCCCAATTAATTCCAATGCTAAAGGTAAAGGAGGAGCCATAATTAATCCACCGAATATAATTCCTGATATTGTTCCACCAATAGCACCATTTCCACCACCAAAAATCAAAGCAGCTATTAGTAATTGAGGTAAGTTACCAGCAGTAACATCAATATTTGCTTGGCTCCAAAACAGTAAACAAACTGTGGCAACTATACCTATAAGTGTGCCGAAAAACGCCCCCCAAATTGCACCTAAAATTGCTCCAGACTTACCCCAAATCCTCACACCTCCCAAAAAAATAGGAGGTCTAAATAAACTCCAAACAAAACCAAAACTTGCTCCCAAAAATGCTCCTAATATATATATTTTACCAAAATTAGGATCTCGATTTAATATTGCTAACATTAATCCTCCAATAGCACTGCCTAGAAAAAAACCACCAATAATTCCAGTTATTATATAATTTTGGCTAGACTCATCTTGTCTGCCCATTAATGATTTCCAAATGAGACTAATAATTGTACACCACAAAACACCCATTAATAATGAACTTACAATAGTGACTAAGTTTTGATTAATTCCAATAAATAAACCAGCTAAAGCAGCACAAAATAAAATACCCCAAATAGTGCCACCAATTATGCCCCATATTATTTTAGTAAATATGTTTGTTTGATTCTCAGGTAACTTTCTCATAATTGATATTATCCCTACGCTATAAAAATATTTCAGTGTTAAGAAATATACTATAGGTTATGGATAAAATTTTATCTATAACCTACCACCTAAAACATTATTTAGAATCTACAAAATTCTTCAATAAAATACTCGAAATTCTAAAAAATTATCTTTACTATCAAGGATTAAAGCATAACGAGACGCACATTGTCTAGATATTCTTTTCTAACAAATATTTTTAGGCGTTTCTTTTTATATTATTATCTCTAATATCAATTTTAGGCGTTTCCAATTCAAAAGTTTTATTTGAACTTTTACTAATATTTTATTTTGTTTGATTAATATAATTTTTATAAAAAAATAAGCTACTACTAAAACTCATACCTGTGATTGCTAAAAACTTTATAAAATTTCGCCGATTGCCCATAGTGTCATTTTATTGATATTATGTATATGCCAAAAATAAACAGTTTTGGTAAGGAGTCAGGTATCAGCAATTAATAGTGAATATAAGACTTACTTGATAAGTTTACATATTGTCAATTAAAACTATAGTGAGTATATAGTTTTTCGGACATACAAATGTGTAATTCCTGAAATAATTACTACTAAGCTTTAAGGGAGAATTATTTAAGAGTAAGTAATATTTAATTCTAATTCAAGTTTTAAATTACTTTTACTCCCTCAAAAAACAATAACCGAACCCTAATAGCCGAATACTGTTTGCGCAGTATTCCGTTTGTGTCGGATTCCCTAGGAAAGGAAATGCTTACCAGTTTTATCTATATGAATTTTGCTCATTAATTATTGATGGACTATTGTATCATATTTAACTAATTACTCTCTATCAATACAAAGATGATATTATAATTAAGACCTAATTTGAATCTTTGCTACACTTTCTTTAATTTGAGGTGGAGCAATGGTGAAAATTGATTATTTAATCCGAGAAAATAGAATCCTAGCTACAACTTTATTTAAGTTTTATGCAAAATCAAGAACCACCCGAAATTATTAAACAACGTCTCCTATATAAAGGCAGGAAATTTAACTTTGACGTTAACCATTTGCGTCTACCTAATGGAGTTGAAGGAGACTGGGAATGTATTCGTCATCCTGGAGGAGCTTTATGTATTCCTGTTACTTCAGATGGGAAATTAGTTTTAGTAAAACAATATAGATTTGCTGTTCAAGGTAGGCTTTTAGAATTTCCCGCAGGTACGATAGAGGAAAATGAAAATCCTGCTGATACTGTCAAACGAGAGATAGAAGAAGAAACGGGTTATCGAGCAAATAAATGGCAAAAGTTAGGAGAGTTTCCCCTTGCTCCTGGATACTCAGATGAATTTATTTATGCTTTTTTGGCAGAAGATTTGGAGAAGTTAGAAAATCCTCCGGCACAAGATATTGATGAAGATATGGAAACAGTTTTAATGACTCCTCAAGAATTAGAAAAAGCAATCTTAGAGGGAGAATTTGTAGATGCTAAATCAATCTGTAGTTTATTTTTAGCAAAACCATTTCTGTAAGCATTCAGCGGTCAGCTATCAGCTATCAGCTATTGTTTTTGGTTTGAAATATAGATTAATATTAAACTGTACCTCACTATCCTCAAAAGTGCTATAAACCTTACTACACTCATCGGGGTCTTAATTGCTGATAGCTGATAGGTAATAACTAAATACTTACTTTTTATCAGGAATATAGAAGTAATTATTCAGTATAGCAATCTTATATCCTATATAGGTTATAGGTTGTAATATTTTATCTAACGAGTTTTGGTTTCTAAATCCAATTTTAGCTTAGGTTTGGTTTCCAAACCCCTACACTTTTTTTTCTACTCGAATAACTTTTTCAATAATTATTATTCAGTTAAAATCAATTATTATTATTACTGAAATAATTAATAATTGAACAATTAAATAATTAGATAATTCAGGTTTAAAGCCTCCCCAATAAAGGGGAAAAAGCGGTTGAGGGGTGGCGAGGTTTCCTCGCCATATCCAATCAACCAAGAGAGCGGTCGTTAGTGGAGCTTCCCGAAGGGTGGGATGCCGAGGAGACCTCGGCATATCCAATCGACCAAAAGAAATAAATTTTTTCCTTATTGGTCAGTCCTCTCCCTTTTAGGGAGAGGTAATTATCCATGATCTATTATCAATTAATGAACTCTCCCTCATTCCCCTACTCAAGAAAATGTAGAGAAGTTTTTGAGAAATGGTATAACTGAGAACTACTCTAAACCCAGTCATTAAAATTAACAGTAAGCTAGAACAAAATGTCTCACTTAATCCTATTTTGGCATCGGCGCGATCTACGCATTTCAGATAATATCGGACTGACACAAGCATCTCAAGAAAGTCAAAGAATAGTAGGCATATTTTGTCTTGATGAAAATATACTCAAACGAGACGATATTGCTCCTGCAAGAGTTACCTATATGATTGGTTGTTTACAACATTTACAAAAACGCTATAAACAAATAGGAAGTCAACTATTAATAATATCAGGAAAACCTACAGAAGCTATACCAAAACTAGCCACTTTTCTAGAGGCAAAAGCTGTATATTGGAACCTAGATGTTGAACCTTATAGTAAGGAACGCGATCGCCAAGTTAGAGAAAATTTAGAAGCTGCAAATATCCAAGTAAAAACATTTTTGGATCAACTTCTTAATTCCCCAGAAGAAATATTTACTGGAACAAAAAAACCCTACACTGTCTACACTCCTTTCTGGAAAAATTGGAAGAGCAAAAAAAAATCTTCTCCGGTTAATATTCCCTCACTCAAAGGTTTAACTGAAGAGCAACTTCACCACACAACCCAAATAGGAGTAATTAACTTACCCACTGCTAAAGAATTAGGATTTAGTTGGGAAAACCCACTCATTCTTGAACCTGGAGAAATAGCAGCATTAGAAAAATTAGAAACATTTTCCAATAAGCCGATATATTCATATCAAGAACAACGAAACTTCCCCAGTATTGATGGTACATCCCTACTAAGTCCCGCCCTAAAATTTGGTACTATTGGTATTCGTACAGTTTGGGCAAAAACTCAAGAATTAATCAAAAATTGCCGTAGTGAAGAGGCATTTGAAAATATAGAAACCTGGCAAAAAGAAATAGCATGGCGAGAATTCTATCAATATGTTATGTACCATTATCCCCAATTAGAAACAGGTCCCTACCGAGAAAATTGGAAAAACTTTCCTTGGGAGAATAATGAAGCATATTTTCAAGCTTGGTGCGAAGGAAAGACTGGTTATCCTATTGTTGATGCTGCTATGCGTCAGTTAAATGAAACAGGTTGGATGCACAACCGTTGCCGGATGATAGTTGCTAGTTTTTTGACCAAAGATTTAATTATTAACTGGCAGTGGGGCGAAAAATATTTTATGCAGAATTTGATAGATGGCGACCTTTCTGCTAATAATGGAGGTTGGCAATGGAGTGCCTCCAGTGGAATGGATCCAAAACCGTTGAGAATATTTAACCCTACATCTCAGACACAAAAATATGATCCAGAAGCAGAATATATTCGGCAGTGGGTTCCAGAGTTACGGAATGTAGATACAGAATATTTAGTTACTGGTAAAATTTCAGGGGATGAAAGAGAGAGTTTAGGTTATCCTGCGCCTATTGTTGACCATAAAAAAAGACAACAATTATTTAAGTCTCTTTATCAGGAACAGAAAAATTGATTCTCTAGATTCTGTGGTTTGGGTTTAGACAAACCAAACCAAATTTTACCGAAATATTGTGGTTTAAAGCCTCTCCTTGGATAGGGGATAATAAATAAAAATTTTCCTGTTCGTCAATCCTCTTATTTTCAATGAGAGGTAATTCTAAATTCTTAATTCTAAATTCTTAATTCTTGAACATTCTGCTAAAACAATAGCTTTTTACTCTGCCTATTTATGTGTTTGTTGCCAAACTTAAATTATTTTCCCAAACCGTCAGATGTTCGATTTCCGTCTAAACCAAAAGCATATTTAAAGACAATCGGATTGTAATATTCGGGAAATAGTTCGATTTTGCCATCTACGACGTGAAATAATCCACTATATCGCTGTTTATATAGTTTTAGTGGCAGCCTCATACTGACTGACACCTTCAAGCCAAATTTCATTTTTTTCTCCTGACAAACGACTGTAAAATTTTTGTGCGCCTTGAGGAATAGCAGCAGCTTCAGAGTGAACGATCGCGACTGGCTTATCTAACTTATCCGCAGTGGAAATAGCATCGTAAGTTAACCAATCCTCCCAAGAAGCAAGATTAAATGCATTAACGTATTCAGGAATCATTCCTCGCGCTGGTTCGGTATAGTAAGGTGCTTGATACATGAGCGCCTTTTCATCAGTTGTACTATCAGCAGGAATTAAGGATAATTCTCCTGTTGCTTGGTATTTAGCTTGTGCTTTTTGACTGGTAGCAATTAAACTTTGTACTGATTCTGCTCCGCCATAGACTTCATTAATAATTTCCCGATTATGTAACCAAGGTGCAACTAAAGCGATCGCTTTTATATCTTCACTTTGTACTGCTGCATCCGCCATATAGAAGCCATTTGGTATCTATTTAACAAGTTGCAAGTCCAACATTCATCTGGGTTTGATAATTCTGGCAGCCATTTTTCGTAATTTTTTGGTCTCCTGAACCGCTACAGTTATTAAGCTACTTCAAACTGCTTTCCTGAAGGCTTTACTTTTCAACAAAAGATACGCTCAGGGGTTCTATAGAAAATCTCGATGTTCGCCATCACGCCAGTTCTCCAAACGATGAGGCTCATCTCTTAAATTGAGGATAATATGATGTTGAGAGTACCTATCGGTTGGCATTGAAGCTGGTTAGGCTTCAAAATATTCCAATGTAAGTAAATCTGCTGCCAGTGGACGTACTAACTCAACACTTTGAATTAGTGGATCGCAAGGATATATATCTTGATACTTAGACATTTAAAATGCTACTTCTTAAAGATGTCTATATTAATATCTTGAATTTAGCAACGCCACATTTTCTTTTTATTTTGGCTTTCTTTCTTCATTCCACTAACAAAAAAAATGGTCTACCGCAACGCCGTCTTACCTCAGCTTTTGACCTGGATAATACCAGGTGGGTATCTCGGCCCAAGTTTAAAGTTTCTGGGTACAAGCCCAGTTTACTGCCACTCGAACATCTAGATTCCCAATGTTTTTTGATTTGTAGGTCAAAAAAACATTTTTGGCAGTCACCAACGTCGTAGTAGAACCTAGGAATTATTATAGCGATTATTTTCTTTTTGTCACCCCCCTTGAGTAAGTCAAAAGTCAGAAGTCAGAAGTCAGAAGTTTTTAACCCACATTCCGCACTTCAATTTGTAACATGAAAATTAGTCTAAAATTCCATAGCTTAGTAAGTATTTATACTATGCAAATTATCTCAATTACTGTTTCTTCATCAAATTCCCAGTACATAATTAAGCATAAATACTTGCTCGATCAAGTAATCGATCGTGGCAGCTATGATTGTCTCCTGTCTCCTGACTCCTGACTCCTTCTTCTATACTACGTTTTGTCGTGCGGAATGTAGGTTTTAAGCAAATTTTGAATACTACAAAGTCACCAAGAGTATTCCATATTTCAAGATTAATTAATTAGCTATAGGAGTCCAGTAGGGTGCGTTTCACTGCGTGACATGAAAATGAAATGTAACGCACCATCTATTGACAAAAAGGATCTAAATTATTTTTAACCCATGAGGTGCGATGCGTTACGGCTCAAAATATTGCCAAATCATCTATTTTTTTCAACTAAACCGCCTAACGCACCCTACTGGACTGTTTCACCTTAAATGGTGCAATAGCAAATTGGTCTGAGATTGCTTCACTGTCGTTCGCAATGACAAATCTAATGCACAGTTTTAGATGAAACGGTCCACTACTGGACTACTGGACTGACACTATAAGGAAGGCAGAGGCCAAAAGGGAAATAATAAGGTGAGAAGGTACAAAGTTTTTCATCAACTAATTCTCCGGATTCCATATCAGGAGAATAACTTTTTCGATCATTATTAACTAGGAGCTTGTCAACTATTCACATTTTTACTTCTTCCCTACTTCCCCACTCCAAAGCTCCAAATTTTACTTAGCTATACCAGATATTTTCGATTTCATTAGCGATCGCCTCGCCCTCCCGACGCATAGTTTCAAAATTTTCTTCATCTAGCAAAACTGTGACATGACCTAACTTTCTACCTGGGCGAGATTCTGTTTTGCCATACCACCAAACTGAAGCATTAGGAATAGACTCTAACTTTTGCTTTTTTGTCAAGTAGTTATTTTCCCCAAATTCATAACCCAATAAATTTACCATCACTGCCCCCCTAGCCTTGAGAGTGGTACTACCCAGAGGTAAACCACAAATAGCCCGTAAATGTTGTTCAAATTGGGAAGTCTCACAAGCATCCAAAGTGTAATGACCAGAGTTATGAACTCTAGGAGCAATTTCATTAATCAAAACTTTTTTATCTTTAGTAATAAACATTTCAATCCCAAATACTCCCACTACTTCTAAACTATTGAGAAGAGAATGAGCGATCGCTTCAATTTCTTTTACTAATTCCAAATTTTCATCAGGCACAAAAACCCGCCGACAAACCTGATTTTCCTGTTGAGTTTCTACCACAGGATAAACCTTAATTTCGCCAGTCACTCCACGAGCGGCAATAACAGCAACTTCTCGGTCAAAAGGAATAAATTCTTGTATGAGAATTTCCGAATTTCCCTGAGATTTTAAACTCTCAATATCCTTAACAATAAAAGTTCCTTGCCCGTCATAACCATGACGACGAGCTTTCAGTACCAGAGGGAAAGATAAAGACTCAACTTCTTTTCCCCACTCCCAAAAGTTAGGAACAGGTAAACCTAAATCTCGCAAATAACATAACTGTTCATATTTATCTAATAACGGCTTCAACACAGATAAACTCGGACGAAAAATTACATTATTTTTAGATAGATTTGACAACTCATCTATATTAATAAATTCATTCTCAAAAGTAATTACATCACAACTATTTGATAACTTGGCAGTTGCCTGACCATCATCAATTTTTGCCAAAATAATATCCTTTGCTATAGATACTGCCGGGTCATCTTTATGGGGAGTTTGAATAATTAAATCTACTCCTAGTTTTTGAGCCGCATCCGCCATCATCCATGCCAACTGACCACCACCAATAACACCAACTTTTTGAATTTTTCTGGGTTGGTTTTGACTAATTTCAGTGTTTTTCATTTTTATCATCAATTCAATTACAACTTTTGTATTTTATCTACAAAAAAATATTTTTTGTAACCATTCATCCCTAAGTTATCAGCCATTCACTAATATCCAGATAAAATCTGAATAATGATAATTTAAAAAATCTTCAAAAGAGTGTGAGTAATATCAAGTTCTCTTACTAAATCTGGTGGTGAAGCGTTAGCTAAATTAATTTTTTTTCTGCTACTTTTGATTGATTTTAAATGTAATAACGATTATATTGTTCTGCACTCTTTCTAAATTCTGGACAGTAAGCATTTTCCTACCGGAATGCGGAGCATTAATGTTGCGCAGTGTCTGACTCCGGAACATGAAAAACGCAGTTAGGACTCAGGAAACTGACTAACAGCTAAATGATTACTCTAGATAATTCAAGGTTGTCGAAACCAAATTTTTGATTTTTAGCCCCATTTCAAAAATCTAGATCCTGATAAACAAACCAATTATTTATCTAGGCAATTCATGTTCTTTCACGGACATAGTAATTTTTAAGCATTCAACCCTCAACCAGCCTCTTGCCTCCTGCGGAGGAGCTACGCTTTTTCGTATAGGGAATGCTCCGCAAATATGTCGCGTTTGCTTTAGCATGACCTAGGAAAGCGAAACAGCTATAAGTTATTAACTCATTATCTTGTAACATTATTTTTTTATTTTTTGCTAATTCAAATTATCGAAAAGAATCATTTTTTTCAGGAATAGTTAGAACGAAAGTATTAATCATCTTTTTTTCTATCAAACCATTTTGTTCCCATTTCAGTCATAGCAGAGAATACTAGATAAACAATCAAAATACTTACACCAATCAGAAATGGTATTAAATCATCTGACATTTCTTAACCCCTAGTAAATTTTATTCCAAGATGGTAACATAAACAGCTATCACTATCTACCACTCAGTCAATAACAATGAGCATTATCAAATTTATTCTAATTTTTATTGTGCCTCTAATTATCATTATTTTGATTATTTGGCACTTCTATCTAGAACCAAAAATAAATATGTTTGATAATGACAGAAGAGTCATAAATTTTCGTAAAATGGATAAAGTTTTTCCTAGTAAAGTTATTAGACACTACCCTGCTAAAACCTATGATTTTCAGGAAAATTTACGAGACATGAATACATCCTATCAATTTCAGGGTGAAACTCGGACAATGACAGACTTTTTACAACGAACAGGTAATACAGGTTTTTTGCTTGTCAAAAATGATGTAATTGTTTATGAAAAGTATTCTCAAGGTTATACAAAGTTTGACAAAAAAACTTCTTGGTCAGTGGCAAAAGGTTTTATTTCTGCCTTAATTGGGATTGCTATTAATGATGGTTATATTGAAAATATTAATGACCCGATTACTCAGTATATGCCAGAGTTAAAAGAATCGGGATATAACAATGTACCAATTAAGCATATTCTGCAAATGTCTTCTGGGATAAAGTTTAGTGAAGCTTATGAAGATAAAAGTTCTGATATTAACCAACTTTTATATAGGTTATTTTTGTATATGCGACCGATAGAAAAGGTGATTTTAAATTATCCTTCTAAATTTCCCTCAGGAGATTATTTTGAATATGTAAGTTTGAATACTCAGATATTAGGTTTATTGTTGAGGCGGGTAACTGGGCAAGATATTGTTAGTTATTTAGAAAAGAAATTATGGCAACCAATGGGAGCAGAATCAGATGCTTATTGGTTAACAGATAATTATGGAACTGAAGTGACTTTTTGTGGGATGAATTGTACTTTGAGAGATTATGCAAAGTTTGCTTTAGTTTATCTACACAATGGATATTTTAACGGACAACAAATTATCCCTAAAAGTTGGGTAAAAGAGTCAACAATACCCGATACTCCTCACTTAAAACCAGGAGCAACAGATGAGATATATTTTAGGTGGGGTTATCAATATCATTGGTGGATTCCTGAAGGTTCAAATGGTGATTATTGTGCGACTGGGGCTTGGGGACAATATATTTATATTAATCCAGAAAAGAATTTTGTTGGGGTGAAAACAGGTTCTAGTAATAGTATTATGAGAACTATTGATGATGTAGAAACTGTGGCTTTATTTCGGGCGATCGCCGATAAATTAATGGATAATTGATAATGGATAATTGATAATGAAGACTATCTCTAATCACAATTTATATCAAGTACAGGAAATATAAAATTAAGCAATTAGAAAGAATCACTAGCAATTCCTATACCAGAGAAAAGCCTTTCTTTATTTTTCAATAACCATTTAATCATTAATTTTATCTCCAACAATTAATTTGTATTTTGAAAAGCTTTTTGAGAAATTATTGCAACTTAGTATGATCCATACCCTCTCAGTATTGCCAATTCCTATACACTCAAATCTGCTTTACTTCTTAAGTGACATAACAAATTAATCACCTCACACAGTGATTACTCCGGAAAACCTCACTAATTTTATGGATCAAAAGTGAATAGTTTTAAACCTAAAATAATCCTCTGTCAAGCTTGAGAAAAATCAAATTATATTGGTTTCCAAATCTATGGGTTTGGTTTCCAAACCCCTACGGTAAAATATTACAATCTATTTAAAATTACTATAGATATTTATAATCAGATTTAGTATAGAATATTATTACTTTTTCCTTCTTCCTTCTTCCCTCTTACTTCTTAATAAAAAAACGTGAAAATATTAATAGTAGGTAACGGCGGTAGAGAACACGCGATCGCCTGGAAACTATCCCACTCTCCCCAAGTTCAACAAATATTCTGTACCCCAGGCAACGGCGGTACAGCTACCCAGGCGAAATGTAAAAACATACCCATCCCAGTTACAGACTTCCCAGCCCTCAAACAACTCATCGCTGACCAAAATATCTCTCTCGTAGTTGTCGGCCCAGAAGTTCCCCTAGCCCTAGGCATTACTGACTACCTACAACAACCCAACCTCAAAATATTCGGCCCTACTAAAGCAGGTGCCATTCTCGAAGCTAGTAAATCTTGGGCAAAAGATTTCATGGCCGAAGCAAATATTCCCACTGCCAAATCAGCAACCTTTACCAAAGCCGAAACTGCTAAAGAATACATTACAGAAATTCCCATAGTCATTAAAGCAGATGGTCTAGCTGCCGGAAAAGGAGTCACTGTCGCTACTACAATTGAAATGGCTCATAATGCTATAGATGCCATTTTCCAGGGAGAGTTTGACGAAAAGAACCAATCTGTGGTAATCGAAGAGTTCCTCACAGGTCAAGAAGTATCAGTATTAGCACTCACCGATGGACTAACTATTCGTCCCTTATTACCGGCCCAAGACCATAAACAAGTAGGGGAAGGAGACACAGGAGCAAATACCGGAGGCATGGGCGCTTATACGCCTACCCCTATTATTACGCCAGAACTCATGGACTCCATTCAACAAGAAGTCCTAGAACCAACTTTGACTAATTTACAAAAACGTGGTATTGACTATCGTGGCGTGATTTATGCTGGATTAATGATTAGTCCGACAGGAGAGCCAAAAGTATTAGAATTTAACTGTAGGTTCGGCGACCCAGAAACTCAACCTATTCTTTCATTGCTAGAAAGTCCATTGGAGGAATTATTATTAGCTTGTTGTGAACAACGTTTGGCTGAGTTGCCCCCTATTAATTGGAAACCAGGAGTAGGGGTATGTGTAGTCTTAGCTTCTGGAGGTTATCCGGGAGCTTATGAGAAAGGTAAAATAATTTCTGGTATACAAAAAGCTGGAGCTACTGGAGCAAATATATTTCATGCTGGAACAAAATTCCAGGCACAAAATTTAATCACCGACGGCGGTCGTGTCTTGGGAGTAACAGCAGTGGGGAATAATTTTATTGAAGCTAAGGCAAAAGCTTATGCTGCTGTAGATTGTATTAAATTTGAAGGAATGTACTATCGCCGAGATATAGGTAGTCGGGTTTTTGGGAATTAGAAATCAGAATATAGCAATTCTATTTAAGTTGTAATCTTTTAGTGGCAGTTAAGAGTCAGGAGTCAAAATTATCCTAGAAACCAAGTTTTGTGTGCGTAAGTCCTAAAATAAAATCAATATAACCATATAACCTTTCAGGCATTCCTACCTAGTTAATATTAAGATCAAGTTGAGAATTAATTTGAACTTTTAACTTTCGACTTTTTACTTTTAATTTTTAACTTTTGATTTTTAAAATGCTTTTCCTTCTCAAAAAAATCGGAGAAATCATTGCTAACTGGTGGTCTGAGTTTACCCTCCAGACCAAACTCATGGCAGTTATCACCCTAATAGTATCATTGCTAATGAGCAGCTTCAGCTTCTGGGCAGTAAATACTATTCAAGAGGATGCTCGCCTCAATGACACTCGTTATGGTCGAGACCTAGGTCTATTATTAGCAGCTAATGTCGCCCCACTTGTAGCAGAAGGTAATCGCAACGAAGTGGCCCGATTTTCCCGACTTTTCTACAGTAGTACCTCCAGTGTACGTTATATGCTCTATGCGGATGAAGAAGGAAAAATTTTCTTAGGTCTTCCTTTCTCAGAATCTGAGGTAAAAACATCCCTTACCCTCCGTCGTCGCATTCAACTACCAGAAGATTTTATGGCCAATGTAGAAGCAGAAAATTTTTCTGCCTTGCCTATGGTGCGACAACATTTAACTCCTAATGGAGAATTAACAGATGTTTTTGTTCCCCTAATTAATGAGGGTAAATATTTAGGAGTTTTAGCAGTTGGAATTAATCCTAATCCCACTGTTGTTGTCTCTTCAAATCTGACTAGAGATGTGACTTTAGCAGTTTTTGTTTCTATCTGGGCAATGGTGATTTTAGGAGCAGTATTTAATGCTTTAATTATTACTAAACCGATCAAGAAATTGTCAGAAGGTGTAAAAAATATTGCTAGAGGAAATTTTAAACAAAGGATAGATTTACCCTTTGGAGGAGAATTAGGGGAACTAATTTTGAGCTTTAATGAAATGGGAGAACAGTTAGAAAGTTATAAGAAGCAAAACATTGAAGAATTAACAGCAGAAAAAGCCAAGTTAGAAACTTTAGTTTCCACAATTGCTGATGGTGCTTTATTATTAGATGCTAATTTACAACTGATATTAGTTAATCCTACTGCTCGACGAATTTTTAGTTGGGAAGAAAAAAATGTTATTGGTGAAAAGGTGACAGATAATTTACCTGTAGCTGTGCAGATGGAATTAAACAGACCACTTTATCAAATATCTACAGGCGAAATAGAAGGCGGTGAATATCGTTGTACTTTAGATGAACCAAATAAACGTACAATGAGAATTTTATTAACAACTGTTCTTTTACACAGAGCATCAGGTACAGAATCTCTTTGTCAAACTTGTATTTATGATGCTTATGATAGTTGTAATTCTACAGATCGTCCTGTAGCTAATGAATGTACACTTTATGAAAATCAACTAGAAACAGATTCTCTTTCTCCATACCGAAATAGTCTCAAAGGAATTGCTATGACTGTACAAGATATTACGAGGGAAGTAGAATTAAATGAAGCAAAAGGTCAGTTTATTAGTAATGTCTCCCATGAATTAAGAACGCCTCTATTTAATATCAAATCTTTCATCGAAACGTTGCATGAATATGGGGAAGATTTAAGTGAAATAGAAAGACGAGAATTTCTGGAAACTGCCAATCACGAAACAGATCGTTTGACTCGTTTAGTTAATGATGTATTAGATTTAAGTCGTCTAGAATCTTGTCTAATTTACCATTTAAATGCTGTTGATATTGCTCAACCAATAGAACAAACTTTAAGAACCTATCAACTTAATGCGAAAGATAAAGAAATAGAGTTAAATTATGACATAGAACCAAATTTGCCTTCTGTGGTCGGTCATTATGATTTATTACTACAAGTATTTGCTAATTTAGTAGGCAATGCTATGAAGTTTACTGAAGCAGGAGGTCGAATAGTAATTCGAGCTTATCTGTTAGAATCTGAGTTAGAAAATACTAATATAGAAGCTAAACAAATTGAACAAGGAGGATGGATAGTTTCTCCTCCCCCACCTAGACCAATAGAACTACATTTACAATCTGAAAATCATTCTAATCAGTTTGTCAGAATTGAAATTTCAGACACGGGAAGTGGTATTGAACCTGAAGACCAAGAAGCTATTTTTGAGAGATTTTTCCGAGTAGAAAATCGCGTTCATACTTTGGAAGGAACAGGTTTAGGTTTGTCTATTGTTAGAAATATTATTGATAAGCATCATAGCAAGGTTAATTTAGTAAGTGAACTTGGTGTTGGGACAACTTTCTGGTTTGATTTAGCAGTATTTGAAGAAAAATCCATACCAGAAGAAAATCAGTTATTAGAGGTAACTCAAGTAGAATAGATCGTGGGGTGAATATTTAGAAAATTTCTAAACAATACTGAACAGAAGTAATACTAATTACAAAAAACTTTCCTATACTTGGATTTTATATTTATATTTTTTTTAGAGTTTGCTAGTATGGCAAGATTTTTAATAATTGGTATAAGAGATTCAACTTTTTGATCTATTCTGTTTTTTTTGATTAACCCTGTACAAAGTACAGATATTTATATCATCTTGTTCTCCCATATTTACAATACAAACTATCTATATAAATTAAGTAGGTGGGTTTAATTATCCGCACAATAGAAATAGCAATTCAAAACAGTGAAAACCTTTGATAACTTACTTATAGGTTCTTTTCTCTATTTTTTTTGTTTGACCTTTATTGATGCCTACCTACTTAGGGTTTGCTGAAAAACTCTTTAGGGTGAGGGTACGAGTCAGGGGTCAGGAGTCAGGAGTCAGGAGGGATGGGGCATTTAAAGAAAGTAGTCGGAAAATTGTCCCTTGATTTTTCTGCCTCCCGTTACTCCAAAATGCTCACTTTTTCAGCTCTACCAACCGAAAAGCTCGTACTTTTTCCAGACCTAAAATTACTCAAACCTTTATCTGTTAATGCTTTGATATTTAATCAGCAAACCCTACTTAGAACTAGAGAAGAGATTAATTTTAAATTAGTAAATACAGTAGGGCGAAGCACTATATAGAAATCATGATATTAATGAGATACATAATTTTTTTCATTCCTGATTTCCTATTCCCTAAAATTCCCAACTTGTGTATCTTTCCAAGAGCGATAATTGCTATATCTACTAATCTTAAATTATTCGCGAAAAATAATTCTCCAAAAAGTCAGGTAGAGTAAAAACAGGGAAAAATATGCCCTATAGAATATTTTTTTCTGCTAAGGAAAAACTAGATAAATATGGATTTATACTGTTATATAGTAAGTCCTATAGATTCCAATACCCTAAAATTAATCCATGAATAATTTAATCCAGGGAGTAGTCAAAAAGAAAGTAAAAAACTTATAAGAATTAAAATCATAAACAACCACAAAATAGTATATCTTGAAAACCAAAATTTGAGAATTTGCAACCAACTATGATGATTAGTATCATGAGTAGAATGTGGTACAAGAGGTTCAGATTGGTCGTGGAAAAGGGTACAATCTTTAGCGTAGGGACGTTGGGGAAAATTGCAGGTATCATCTAAATGGTAAAGGCAATTATTACACAAATATTCCTCTCCTTCAGCTTGATAAAGAGGAATTCCAGGATGACCAAAAGCCTTCAGAGGAAATTTACAATACGGACAAGCGATCGCCTGACTATCAACAGTTTGATGACAACGAGGACAATTTAACATTTTGATTATCTTAATTATGGATATATAAGTTTAATCACTACTTCGATTTACAGTTTAAATGTTTAGCTTAATTAAGACAGGCAAAAAATTATGAATAATACAGAAAATCTACTTCAACAACTTTTAATGATCGGCATTGGTACAACTTCCCTAGTGGCAGAAAAAATACAGGAAGTAACTAACCAATGGGTTAAAGATGGTACTATCAACCCAGACCAAGCTAAGACTTTTGTTGATGATATAATGCAGCAACTTAAGTCAGAACAGGGAAACTGGGAAGCTCAGATGGAGCGACAAATGCGGAATGTGATGCAGGATATAGGAGTTCCTCGTCAAGCAGAAATGGACGAACTGCGGGGTCGTTTGGATCGTTTGGAGCGTCAGATACGAGATTTAGAAAACCGTAACTGGCGTTAGAATTTAGAATTTAGAATTTAGAATTTAGAATTTGGAACTCAGAATATTAGAAGTCAGAAGTTAAATTCCCTGCACTGACTAAATTTGATAAATCTGAGAATGTCCTAACTTTCCTGAAGTTAGAAGTTAAATTTGCAGCACGGACTAAATTTAAGAGGGGTGAAATGGAATTTAGTCTGCCTATATTTGACTATACTTTTAGTAACCATAATTCAAACTTGATGTAAGAATTTTTGATTTTTAACTTTTCAATTTTGAGTTAAATTAGGAGGTTTAATTTTGCGAGGAATTATTATTAGTCTGGGAATAGTAATAGTCTGTGGTTTAGTCTTGCTTATTGCTCAAATTACAGGTTCGGGAAAAGAGGCAGTTGCTTCTCAAAATACACCTGGTACTATAAATCCTACTGAAGTTCAGCAGCAAGTGGCAGAAGATACTACACTAAATCCAACAACTACAATAGCAGAAAATATTATGGCTCAAAATAACGAAGAAGTTACTACTGAATCTGGTCTTAAGTATGTGGTATTGGCAGAAGGAGATGGCGCTACTCCTCAAAAAGGTCAGACAGTTGTAGTTCACTATACAGGAACTTTAGAGGATGGTAGTAAGTTTGATAGCTCTCGCGATCGTAATCAACCTTTCCAATTTAAAGTTGGCGTAGGTCAAGTTATTAAGGGTTGGGATGAAGGAGTAGGTAGTATGAAAGTTGGTGAACGTCGTAAGTTGATTATTCCATCAGAATTAGGATATGGTCCCCGTGGTGCTGGTGGGGTTATACCTCCTAATGCTACTCTGATTTTTGATGTGGAATTATTGAAAATTGCTGGGTAAATTTACAGCATTTTTCGAGTTGATAAAGTATGAAGTTTTAGAATTTTAGGGAACAGGGAACAAGAAAAAGGGATTAATATTTGTAGTTCATCATCCTATCAAGAAAAAATGCTAAAAATCTAGAGACCTAAATATTTAAAGTTTCCAATTTCTTGTTTTCTTAGAACTAAAATTGATTTCGCTCTATATAAACTGAATACCTGTGGTTGCCCCTAGATATATTCATTATATTATTGGCAGTCACGGGTTTTTGCTTTATAGAGATACAAAAATTATCCATAAATTTAGGTAGCTTAAGAAAATAATGAGCAATTTGAGAGAAAGACTACTTTGATGTTGTTATTTAATATAAATACTAGCTTAAACAATAAGAAACTGTTTATTAAAGGAATATTAAATACAGACATAAGCTATCTTAACGATACTTTGATATTTTTCCCAGGAAAAATGCCTTCAAAGCTAATGGGGTAATACCATTTCTCAAAAACTTTTCTACATTTTATTAAGCAGGGGAGTAGAGGAGAAGTAAAAATAAGAATAATTGACATTAACTAGCCAGTAACTATGAAAAAAGTTATTTTGACTGTCTAAATTACTTGATAATTGAAGTTCCACCTAAGTATAGCATTACTTTTAGTAATTGGTATAAGAGCAATACATCAACATACTAGTACCGCTACGCGGAAGTCAGAATTCAGAATTCAACCCACCCCTAACCCCTCCTGGGAGGGGAAGTCAGAAGTTTTGATTGGTAAGGCTTTGAGTATTTTGTCACTAGTAACATATTTCCGTCATCCTGCACTAGAAATGGATCAAACCCAGATATATCAATGTAAAACCTTTACTGTATCAGGGTTTGAGCCTATTGTTAACATATTTTTTGCTAAAGTACCGTTAATCTTTGGTTTCTCAAAATAATTGGGTCTAAAACGCCGCCTTTTAAAACAAAATGTTTTTGGAGGGTTTCTCTAATTTTCCGTTACAAAAACAACTTCTGATTTCGTTAAAAACACTCTCTAAGTAAATTCTTAATTGAGTTAATATGTTCAAACCTAATTCACCTTACACTCAACTTTTTCGACACAAATTTAACCGACTGGTTTCTATTAGTTTATTTCTACTAACGTTAATTATTATATTTTGTTGGAGTTGGATATTACCTAGTTATACTCAGACACCTACACCTAATGTTCAAAGTCGGGAAGTTTTAATTCAAGAAATTAAAGATTACGCTGAACGTCATGTTGAAAATGATAAGGCAATGGATAGTAGGTTAATGATTGATTTATATGAGAAAAATTCTTTCGGTTTAACTACTCCAGAAATTACTAAAATTTACGAGGAAGAATATACAAGACTCAAAGAGGCAAAAGATAGTAATCTCTGGGAAAAAATTAATGACGATCTATTTTATGGTTTGGGATGGTTTGCTGCCTTAGCACTTTTGATTCTGTTAGTTTTTAAGGAAGCTATACAAGGTTGGGTAACTCATCTAGTTAATACCTTTGGGAAATGGCTATACAATCAAATTGCTGGTTTTGAATTGTTTTGGAATTTTTCTCTCAAACGCTATAAAAAAGGTCTCATCAATAAACACGAACAACTAAAAATTCCTTTTCGTCCGAATCGTCCTTTAAGTCTCCAAGAAATTTATGTGGATTTGCAATTCTTGGAAAAAGCCAATAATGAACCAATTAATTTTTCTGAGATTAAAAAATATAATCGTTTGACTATTAAGGGGCAACCTGGAGCTGGAAAAACACTTTTATTAAAATATCTTGTTCTCTCTTGGGCGAGGGAAAAATTAAATACTTCCTCTAATGAATATGTGCCGATTTTATTAGAGTTATATCGCCTCAATGAAATAGAAACTTCAGCCCTCAATATGGAAGTATTAAAACAGAAATTAGTAGAAGCTTTAGATAGGGATGATTTTCCTAAAGCTAATTCTTTTGTCGAGCAAAGTCTGGAAAAAGGAAAATTATTTCTGTTATTTGATGGATTAGATGAAGTAAAAAGTTTGATTCGCTCTCAAGTTGTACAAGCTATTAATGATTTATTAGATAAGTACGATAATAAATGTCGAGCAATTATTACTTGTCGGGCAGCAGTTTATCGGAATGATTTTGCTGAGTCTGTCGAAAAAACTTTAGATATTAAAGAATTTAGCGACAGACAAATGCGACTCTTTTTAGAAGCATGGAAATCTGAAATGCCACCCGATAAATCTATCGATCAACTCATACAAACTTTGAGAGATAGACCTCTAATTATGGAGTTAGCTAGAAATCCTTTAATGTTGACTATTGTTGCTCATCTTTATACTCAACCTGCTTTTGTTTTGCCTCAGTCTCGGTCAGATTTTTATCAAGAATCTACTCATATTTTATTGAATCAATGGCAGAATAATTTTAATCAATATAAAGAGAGCGCTCATAAGCGGAGAGTGCTACAACATTTAGCTTTATTTGCTCAGGATAATGCTAGTAAACAACAAAAAAATGACTTGAGTTTAGATTATGAAATTGTCATAGAAAAAATTCAAAAAGTTTTACCCGATCTAAATCTAAATCCTGAAACAGATACTCAAAAAATATTAGATGAAATTGTCGAACGTAGTGGATTATTATTGAAAATTGAGAGGGGAGATAAATATCAATTTGCTCATTTAACTTTGCAAGAATATTTTGCAGCAGCAGCTTTGAGAGAGAAAGAAAATGAATTAATAGAAAGGTTTAAAAATGACCCGGAACGTTGGCGAGAAACGGTTAAACTTTGGTGTGGGTTTGCCGGGAATAGTACAAATTTAATAGAGGTTATTTATCAGGAAGATCCTCTGACAGCTTTTGAATGTTTAGCAGATGCTCAAGAAGTTTCTCCTATTTTGGCAGAGAGAATTATTGAAGAGTTTAAGCAAAAATTGGGAGAAGCAAATTCTGATGAAAATTTAGCTAGAGCTTTTGGAGCAGTCGCTTCTGATGTTCGGGAAAGAGGTAGGGGAAAAGTTGTTTTTGAGTTTCTAGAAAATGCTTTGAATGATTCTGAATCTCTGGAAGTTCGCCAGGCGTCTGTGAAGGCATTATCTAAAACAAATTTGCCACAAGCGGCGGATGTTTTGTTTAAGTATTATGATGATATTAATTTGGTGGATGCTCGCCAAGCAATTATTAATATGGGAGATATTGCAGTTTCTTTATTGAAGGGTTTAGCGGAGCAAGGTTCGGAAACGGCAATGAGAGATTTAGTGAAAATTGGTACTCCTTATGGGAGAGAAATTTTAAATGCTTTACTTTATCATTCTGATGAAAATATTCAGAAGTTAGCTGCTTTAAATCTTGCGGAGTTTAGGAGTCTAAATAATTAGGTTTTCTAGGAGTGGGAAATATGGCAGAAGTTGATAATAAATTTAATTTAAAAGATTGGGAATGGATAGCAGTTCATTTTCCACCATCAGAAAGAGAAGCTATGGCAAAAGTAGCTTGGTTGATTTGTTGTAGATGTACTCCTGAAGAAATTTATCGGCGCAAGATTGATCCAAGAATAGTAATTCCTTTGTGTGGGATAGTATTGCTTGATAAAAAAGATTTTTTACAGTTAAAAAAGCTTGCTAAAGAAGAAAAAATAAAGGGTATTTTTAGAACAAGATTAGAAGAATTAGAAATATCAATAGAAAGATCAAGACTATCAAAAATACCAGAATTGAAACAGGAATATGTTAATGAGATAAAACAAGGTTTTCGTAGAATTAATTTTAGTAAAAAATGGGAATATCTATTTGAAACTTTAGATATAGATTTACAATTTGCCTTACTATGTAATCTTATTAAATACCGTCGTCCAACTCGTGATGACTGGCGTAATATTTTTCTAGATGTAGAACCTGACTATTTAAAATTTGTTTTTTTACAACCGATACAATTTTTGATATTCTTAACTTTGAAAGTAGTCGAACCCGGTACTTTTTTAGCGTATTTTTTAAGATCTTCATTTTACTTAGTTACCCTACTTATACTTATTAATTTTATCTGTCAAATAAACATACGAAATAAAGCTACGAATCCCCTGAAGCATATTTTTACATCTGATAGTTTCTGAATCTAGCAAGCCTAGACAGATTTAGTAACTAAAGATTAGTAAGCAAAAAACTATTCTCAACCTGAAAAGGGAATAAATATTAAAGTTAAGAAGCGGAAATTATCCCAATGAAAATATTACTTGATTTAACTCACTTTCTGAAAACATGGAATAAGCGATCGCTCTTTAAATCTCACCCTTTATTTATTCCTAAACTCTAACTTTATTTGATATATATAAATAGCGATCGCTCTCTAATATTCATCTTTAAAATATCAGTAATTTAAGTTGAAGACCGATCATTGTTAACTAATAACTGAAGAGGCGATCGCTCTTAAAACTTTACTATTTTTAGTTGAATAAAAAATCATGCGTATATACGAACAACGCCAGCTAAACTTTAGAATATCAGACAAATTGTGAGGATGCAACCCCAAATCCTTTGACGCGCCGAATTTTTTCTGGAGCTTCAGAGAATGAAAGTGTTGCTGATTTTCCACTCGATAGTAAAGAGTGATCGCTTTCTCATCTTTCATCCTTTTAAATTGGTAATTTAAACAGAACACTGATAACTGAAAAGGCGATCGCCTGACGAGCCGATTTTTTCATGAGCTTTAGAAAATGAAAATGTTTCTGGTATTGCTTCTGGCAAAATTCCTGAATATTTCATTGCCTCTTACGAGAAAAATTGGTTGAATAAAAAGTCATGTGTATAGGCGAGCAACCCAAGTTAAACTTTATAATATCAGAAAAGTTCTGAGGAAGCAACCGAAAATCCTTCGACGCGCGATTTTTTTTGGAGCTTCAGAGAATGAAAATGTTGGTGATTTTTCACGAAGGAGAGATGGATGGAAATATTTGACGAGGGAAAAACAACCATTTATGGGAAGCTCCCACAAGATGAAAATTTTTCTGGCATTGCTCATTGGAAAATTCCTTTGACGCGCCGAATTTTTCAGGAGCTTCAGAGAATGAAAATGTTAGTGATTTTTCATCGAGGAGAGATGGATGGAAAT
>NZ_JBNHER010000314.1:143930-149628 GCF_050015975.1 Dapis purpurea BLCC-M126
ATGTTAGTGATTTTTCATCGAGGAGAGATGGATGGAAATATTTGATGAGGGAAAACAACCATTTACTGGTGCTTCACAAGATGAAAATTTTTCTGGTATTGCTCCTGGGAAAAATCCTGAGACTGATAACTGAAACTGATAACTGATTTATCTGTTCCCTGTTCCCTGTTCCCTGTTCCCTCCTCTTATTGCTAAATTCCTAAACTTAGTAAACTGGGGGTCAAACAATAACTTCACCGTACCAGTCGGACCATTTCGATGCTTAGTAATAATAACCTCAGCAATACCCTGATCCGGAGTATCTGGAGAATAATACTCATCTCGATAAAGCATAATAACTAGATCGGCATCCTGTTCAATAGAGTTATGAACGACAATCTCATTCGCCACAAAATTATGCAAACCAGGTACAGTTAAATCAAAAACCTCCTCCTCTCCATCAGGCATTATTTCCACAATTTCATCCCATTCCACATCAATTTCAGTACACCCTTCCCACTCACGAGACTTAACAACAGACCCTAAATTTCCACCAGATTTTGGGCCAAAATCTGCTTGAGACAAGAATTGCCCACAATACAATATTGAACATTTAAGCATTTTTTCGTTCAAAATAGCAAGAGAATCCCCAATATTCAGACTATTCAACTGTTTCCAACCCCCCATAGAAAAGAAAGGATGATTAGCCGTCGCGCGAATCAATTTTCCCGAAGAAGTTTGTAGACGAAAGACAGGTTTAACCCCAGTAGAAAACACCCGACTCACCATCGCCGACTCAAATTTTCCAGTCTTCTCATTCAAAGCAAAAACAGAAAAATTAGATTTACAAACCAGACGAGAAATAGGAATCTTTTTACCATCAACTAAATAGATTAAAGTTTCTCCAGTCAAACAACCAGACTCTCTCAAATCAGACATCATTGGTCTTTTATTAGTTCGAGACTCCACACTTCTACTAAGTTGAGACAAAGCAATAATCGGCACCGAAAGTTCCCGCGCCAAACCTTTTAAATTTCTAGTAATTCTTGCCAACTCTAAGACTCGATTATCACTACTACTTCCCTCCATTAACTGTAGATAATCTAATAAAATTAATCCTAAAGCTCCACCTTGTTCACTTTGAAGTTGTCTAGCTTTAGAACGAATTTCATTAACAGTAATATTAGGAGTATCATCAATAAAAATCGGCATTTCAGAAAGATTACCAATGGCAGAAGTTAAAGGTTCCCATTCATTCTGACTAATCCTCCCAGAGCGTAATCTATTACTTTCAATTCTTGCCTCACTAGCTAATAGTCTTAAGACCAATTGTTCCTTAGACATTTCCAAACTAAAAATAGCCACTGGTAATTTGAGATTAGCTGCAATACTATGACCAATATTCACAGCAAAGCTAGTATTGTGAAGGCAAATATCATTAGCTACAAAATTATGAGTTTCTGGTATGGTCAGATCGTATACTTGCTTGTCTCCTACTGGTTCTATAGAGACAATTTCATCCCAGAAAATATCTGTATTTTCTAATTGCTCATTCCAGAAATTATCCGGTTTAGCTAAATTTAATCTGTCGGAGTCTAAATCTAGATTTAGACATGGAATGTTTCCGATATCTGTCAGAAAATTTTTCCTACAGATAGTATCAGTAGTAGTTAAGTTCTCAGAATTTTTAGTAGAGGGTATTTTTCCCCTTCTACTATTTATCGACTGATTGTTTGATTCGGCAAACTTTTCCATCAAACTTGCTAATTCATTCCAGAGAATTTCTGTCTTTTCTAATTGCTCCCTCCAGAAATTCTCTTGTCTGACTAAATTTAATCTGTCGGAGTCGAAATCTATATTTTCTGATAAAAAGTTTCCCATCTCTGCCAGAATATTTTTTCCAGAGATAGTATCAGTAGTAGTTAAATTCTCAGAATTTTTAGTAGAGGGTCTTTTTTCCCTTCTACTATTTAACGACTGATTCTTGGATTCGGCAAACTTTGCCACCAGACTTACCAATTCATCCCAGAAAATTTCTGTATTTTCTAATTGCTCACTCCAGGAATTCTGTTGTCTGACTAAATTTAATTTATCGGAGTCTAAATCTAGATTTAGACATGGAAAATTTCCTATATCTGTCAGAATATTTTTTCCAGAGATAGTATCAGTAGTAGTTAAATTCTCAGAATTTTTAGTAGAGGGTCTTTTTTCCCTTCTACTATTTAGCGACTGATTCTTGGATTCGGCAAACTTTTCCATCAGACTCACCAATTTATCCCAGAAAATTTCTGTATTTTTTAATTTATCATCCAATAAATTATTTTCTGTGATTAAATTTAACCAGGTAGAGTCAAAATCAAAATTTTTAGAATCAAAACTACCAATATCTGCAATAAAATTTTTCTGAGATAAAGCATCAGTAATAGTTAGGCGAAATGTTTTTGGATAGTTGCTTAAATATCCATTACAAAAATAACTTCCGACTTCTGACTTCTGACTTCTGACTTCGTTAATTCTCTTCTCTTCAAGCTTTTCAATAGCAGCAACAATTCCAAATCTCAGCAGAATATGTTGTACTTGCCTAACCAGCTTTTCACCAACTGTAGAATAACCAAAACATACTCCCCTACTCTTAGATATTTCCACCCATCCATCCAAAGAAAATAGATATCTAATAAATAAAGCTAATTGCAACCTTTCTAATTTAAAGACCAGAGGAAAAAGACAGCAATTCTCAGAATCAATCAAGGAAGAAAACTCACTTTCTGGAATATTTTCATTACCAAAAATATTTAACCGACGTGGTACAGCTATTTTTTCCCCTACCGACAATTTTGCCAAAGGTTTCCAACCATCAATCGTCAAAAAAGGATGAGTAATTGTTGTCTCTACAAATCTTCCTAATTTTGTCGTTACTCTAAATACAGGTTTAACTCCATCATCAACAAAAGCACTAGGTTTAGTAAGATAAAATTTCCTATTTTTTCCCAAAGTTAATAATTCTACTTCCTGCCTTTGATTAACCTCTGCCAAAGTAACTAAACTGCCATCTTTTTGCAAAACCAAAGTATCATAAGCAGCACATTTTCCCATAGAAGGTCTACCTGCAACAATTATTAGATCGGAACGTTGAAAACCTCCAGTCATGGCATCTAAATCGTAAAAACCACAAGCCAAACCAGGTAAAGCAACCCCCTCATTTCTATCTTCAATTTCCTGAAAAGTATCAATTAAAGTTTCAGAAATAGGAACTAAGTCTTGTTGTGGTTTATCCTGAGTCAGAGCAAAAACTTTTTGTTCTGCTTGGTCAAGAATAGTTTCTAATCTAGTCGCTGTTTGAAAGCCTAAATCAAAAATTTCATTTCCAGCCTGAATTAACTTTCTGCGGATATATTTATCAACAACTAAAGCTGCATATTGGTCAATATTAACTGCAGAAATAGTTCGTTCTAACAGTTGGACTATCTTGACTTGCCCACCAATTTTTTCCAATTGATTATTATCTACAAGCAAACTGGTAACAGTCATTAAATCTGTAGGTTTACCCTGATTATAAAGTTGCCACATTGCTTTATAAATAATTTGATGAGCTTGAATGGCAAAAAATTCCGGGCGTAACAATTCTGTGACTCGATTAATGGCTTCTGGGTCGAGAAGAATACCACCTAAAATAGCTTCTTCTGCCTCAATATTTTGGGGAGGTAAGCGATCGCTTTGCATTTGTAGTTTATCTGAATATTTATATTTGGGTTAAATGGTAAGCATTCAGCTATTAGCATTCACCTCTCAGCAATAATATCCAGCTCTTAAAGCTATCCATTATAGAGTTTTATATTAAGAAAGATGTTTATAAATTATAGTCTTAATGGTAGGGTTTAAATTTCAAACCCAAAACAATAGCTTTTAGCTAACGGCTGAATACTTAAGTTAAATTAATTTCATATTTTGATGTGAATATATAAAAGTAGTTATTGTAACGAAGCGCCTAAAAAATAATTTTGCCTGACTACTTCAATTTTTTTTAAAAAATATAATATCTCTTACATTTATGAGATGTAAAAGTTTGGAATCAAGTGTTGCCTAAAACAAAGGAACTTTGTATCTCATATAGAATCCGGTTATATAGTATATGTTCATAATTCTATCCACACTTCAATCTCCCCATCTCCCCATCTCCCCATCTCCCCATCTCCTCATCTCCTCATCTCCCTATCCCCCAACTATATAACAAGTATTCAACCGGATCTTATATCACACCTTATTGTAATTAGTATATAAAATCAGAATTAACCCTAAAATTTCCAATAACATTATCTTCAAACCGACTGAAATTGCTTTTTCCACTTCAATATTCTAGAGAGGTAGGCGATCGCTCCGTATGTATCTATAAGATTTACATAAAAATTATTTTGTAAGCATTTAGAGTCAGCTATCAACTTCATTACCTTTAAAATAGGAGAAAGGAATTGAGAAACTTCCAAGAATAAGAACAGTTCATTAATTGATAATTGATAATGGATAATTGATAATTACCTCTGGTTAAAACCGTTCGGGAATTGAATATCAGGAAATATTATTTCTTTTTTTTTTCTTAAAAGGGGAAGCTTTAAACCAGAATGATTTAATTATTAATTATTAATTATTCGGTAATAAAAGTAAAAATTTTCATTCAACAGCTAATATTTTTAATAATATTAGGTCAATCAGATATCAGTTATTCGTATTTCCAGTTCAACCGATAACTGATAACTGATAACTGTTAACTGTGTAACTGTTAACTACCCACCACTTGAATTTCCACTTCAGCAGTTACCTCTGGATGAAGTTTAATTTCAGCTTTGTAGAAACCAACCTTGCTAATCTCTGGCAAAGTAACACCACGTCTATCAATTTCTTGACCAGTATTTTCCTTAATTAGTTCCACCAATTCTCTATCAGTAACCGTACCAAAAATTGCATCATTTTCACCCACTTGTTTAGCAATTTTGAAGCGACCTACTGTTTCTAAAGCAGTCTTTTGAGTTTCTGCTGCTTGCTTCAATTCTATTTGTCTTTGTCGTTCTAGTTCTTTACGACGTTCTACTTGTTTAAGAACACCTGGAGTAGTGCGAAAAGCAATTTTCTTAGGAATCAAATAGTTACGAGCATAACCAGGAGCTACTTCTACTACATCCCCCGATTTTCCCAACTTGTTAATATCTTGATTCAAGACTACCTGTAATTTTTTGGCCATGACTGTAATTGTAAAATTTTCACTGCAAACCTTCATTATATCCTAATTTTAAGAATATAATAGGAACTGACTAGAAATTCATTTAAGCTATAGTATTTCCAAACGAGATATAAACTAGAATTAACGGCAAAAGAGAACAATAGATATGGAAATAGGTAAATATATTAAATCTCTCCGAGTATTTTTTAAGGCTATGAGAAATGGTCATTTCAGTTAACCTCCTAGAGTCGGAACTGCCTTAAAAGTTTGCTAGGCACATACTAAAGTCTCCTAGGTTATAACTGAGTTATCAATACCTCCTACTGAATCATCAAGTAAGAAAATCTGAAATTTCCTTTCTCTTGATCGATTTGGATATGGCTACTTCTAACTAGCTCTGCATTCTTCGAGAAACCCGCTCTTGCAGAGCCGCTCCGAATTGCGCCATCCTACCTTACCGAATAATTATTAATTATTAATTATTAATTAAATAATTCAGGTTTAAAG